>NZ_AP024328.1:300000-435466 GCF_018408855.1 Caballeronia sp. NK8
GCCGACAGCGAAAACTGTGTGCCGTTGCGTGCAATAATTGACGAGATGCAAGTCGCCGTATGCGCTCGCTTCTTTCGTAGCAATGTGCAGAGTTGCGCACGGAAACGCGAGTCGCGGGCGGCGTACATCTTCGCTTCGATCCACAGGAGGAACGACGCGGGCCGATTGCCCAGCAGTCGAGCACAGTCAGAGGACTCCACCATCCCGCCTTCGCGGGCGGTAAGCAGGTCGAAGTTGCGCTGCGACTCCGCTTGGACCTCCTCGTGATCCCGCTGAAGCAATTCGAGCAGCAGATCCGATTTGCCTTCGAAGTTTGAATAGAACGCACCGCGCGTATATCCAGCCGCGGCCGCGATATCCTCGACACTCGCCGCAGTGAAACCCTTCGTTGAGAAGATATCGCGCGCTGCAAACAGCAGACTATCGCGCGTCTGATTCCTTCTTTGCTCTCGTGTTAGGCGCTTCGGTTTCATGGGCAGAACCTCTAGTGCGAGTGCGAGGCGTGCTCATGCTGTGCCGCGTTCTTCGTGTGTCGGACGATTTTGTTCCCGTTCCCGAACAACATCATCGTCTTATCCATATCGAACAGTTCGTTGTCGAAACGGCGTAGTCGACCGCCGTCGACCGCTTGTCATGATAATCATGCGCGCCTTCACGCCTGGCATGCGCCTCGCAACCGTGATGAATTGCATACCGCCATCGATGCCTTTTCGACGGGCTGTCCGGTCAACTCCTTCAGCGCGCGCTGCGCCGTCGTGATCGGAAGTCCATGACACGGTGCGATCACCACCCCTTGGGGATTGCCGGGCATGCACGCGGCATCACGAAGGAGCTAGATTTGACGGGACGCCGCTCCGCGAACCCGCCCACTGTTGCGCTAGCCAACCAGTCCGCCTCAGCGAAAAACCGCTCGATGTTGTAGATAACAGTACAATACATAGGCAACTGTACCAACTAACTTCATCAAAAAAAACAGGGAATTTCCCTGTCTTCATCGTCACGCCTGCACGTTGCCAGGCCGCTAGGCAGCCTCAACGTCCAAGGACTCTCCCCAGACGAGACTACGAGCGACCGAAAGGAAAGTTGATTCGAATCCTCGCATATAGGCGCGCTTGTTGCGCGCGGTTCCGAGGTGAAGCGTCATGCCGTCGACCATCGATATGAGCAATACGGCGATGTGCGCGCTCTCGGTGGCCCCGCGCTTTGGATTCACGGCACGAATGAGCTCGGTGAACTCTTTCGTCATAGTGTCGTACCACTCGTCGCGCATTTGGGCGCACTCGGGATCCGTGGCGGCGAGCGAAAAGAAATGCCACCATAACGGGATGTTCTTCGAATCCTTCGCGTCCTCAAGGGACATCTCTAGGATGGCCTCGATCGTTCCGCGAGGCGATTCATTGTCCTTAAGCGCACGTTTCAGTGCATCGAAATAGCCTTCGATGACCGGAGCCATAACCGCGCGCAGGATCGCTGGCCTCGTGGGGAAGTAGTACTGGAGATTGCTGACACTGATTCCCGCGCTAAGAGCGACGGCGCGCTGCGAGAATTCCATCGGGCCATTTTCAAGCAGGAGCTTTCGTGCAACTCGGACGATGGCGTTGCGCGTCCGTATGCCTTGGGCTCGCAGGCCGTCGGGCGGCGTTGCCGAAGAAACTGCACTCGATGTGCGCCCCTTACGGGTACTGCGCTGCGGGTTTGGCACGGTCATCGTTCCGTCTCGGTTGCAGCAAGTCTCATCTTGAACGGATGAGATCATGCTGACGGTTCGTTTGGTAAACGTGACTATACCTTACAATCGCGTCAATTCGCGACTGGGCACCCGCGTGGCACGCACTTCGACACTGTGCGAATCGTCGACCAACTGTTCGCGACGCCCAACGCGCCGTTTTTGACGCACCATCGCGGGAAACGACCCGCAGTAATAGTGTTCGCTGACGCAGTCCGGCGAGCAGATGGATTCCGTCGCGAATCCCACTCGACGATTATGTACCCCACTCTAGGGGCTGCCGAGCGATTCCTCGTTTTGAAACTCCGCGCGTGCCAGCGTCCCGATAGCCAGTGAGCGGTTTAGTTACGGCGACCGCGTCCCCACCCTACAATCATTTTCGGATCGCGTACTACGCCATCGGTAGCGAGTCGGAGAAGGTAGCAGACAGGAAGTTGTTGATTTTACTAGTTTTAATATTGGGGGCATGACGCGAACCCTTATTCCGCTTGAGTGCTTCTAACCGGAGATTTGCATCAAAATCAAGGCTACCCCTTATCCCTGATGAGGACCAGTGAAGCAACGTGCGACGGCGACTCACAGTTGGCGCATCAACGGGCCCATTGTTTATTTGACATAAATCTATTTATCGCATTTTCATTAGGACAACTAATTGAATTGACGAGGCGCAGTTAGATACCGGCAACGTCGCATCGATCCATCGCAGGCGTCGTCCCTTACCGCCCGGTCGCCGGACCCATCCTCGATCACGGAAAGCGTTGGCGCGCGTGGAGCACATTCACGATCAATATGCGGTCGCGCTTCACGCGATAGACAATGATGCAATTCGGCAGCACGACCATCTCACGCGTGTACGGAACCCCGGCCTTCGCGGTGGGCGTGCGGATGGTTGGGTAATGTTGCGGCCGCCGCGACAATCGTGTCGAATACTGCGTCGGCCGCGAGGAAGCTTTCTTCGCTGAGGATCGAGTGTAATTTGTCGAGTCGGCGTTCCGCACGCGGGCGCCAGTCAACGATCATTCGTCACCTTGCGCCGCTCGGCAATACGTGCGCGCATCCACGCCACCGCTTCATCGTGAGGAATGTCCGCACCTTGTTCTTCAAGTGACGTGCGCACTTCTTCGCGAATCCACGCGTCGTAAGCTTCCGCCTCGTCCTTTCGGCGCCGGAAACCCCGACGGCGCGGCTTCCTCCGCACCCCGCTCACCAACCGGTCGGCTCTGTTCGACGGCACATCGGGCCCTTCAATGCCTAGTCCCCGTAACAGCATAGCGCGCAACCATTCGACAGAGATCCGCGGCAAGCCGCATCCCAACTCTTGGTGGGCCTACTTCTCACGACCAGTAACCGTGATACGAATCACGACGACACGCTTACTTTCTACTCCCGCGTCGATGCCCGTACTCTAAGCGTCGCGGAGAACACAATTTAATTGCGTATAAATGCAAATCTTTCGCCATCCATAGGTGAATAAGCGTGATAATCCGAATTATCAACATTGGATTGGGGTAGGATTTCGTAGCCCACGCTTCAAATCGTTCTATATAGTAGGCGCGCGCTCGGCTGGCACGCTGGCGCCCACGACGCGGCATCTAACTTGCGCTGACCGCAGGACACCTGCATGCCGCAGGCAAACCGGAGAGCGACTATGAATGAAGATCAGGTTAAGGGCGTCGGCGAGAAGGTCAAAGGCAAGATCAATGAGGGCATTGGCAAAGTGACGAACGACCCCGTGCAGGAAGCAAAGGGCGACGCGCAGCAGGTCGAGGGCGAAGCGCGTAAGAACGTCGGTGACGCCAAGGAGGACTTGAAGGACGCCACGGACGATACGGCGAAGCCGTAATTGCGGATCGCGCGCAGGTTGCCAATCTGGCTCGACACTTTAGTCCGCAGCATTCACCGCCCGCCTTGAGCGGGCGTTTTGCTCCCGGTAAAACAGCGCGATCTTCCTTGCTCAGGAATTAGACGCGTTGTCGGAGCTTCTTGAACGGCCCCGCCAGTGGATTATCAAGAAGGCGCTGGTTCAGTTTCTTGCGCGCGAGGCAGAGAAGCGACGCCTGATTCAGGAGGGTCTTGATGACGTCGCCGCGGGCCGTCTGCTTTCGATGGAGCAAGGGGAGACTCGACAAGACCGTTGAAAGAGGCCGTTGCGCTGCCTGGCCGGCGGTGCCCCTAACATTCTGCCGCCGGAGCTCTTTCGCCCTCTTACCTTGTGCCTCTCGACGCTCTACGCGTGCCCCCGTTCCGCCTCTGAACAACGTTAACCTAACGAAGGCTCGAATGGCGAGATTGCTCGTTGAGGGGTTCGGGCGGACGCGCGAGGTCGGTTGAGTCGTCGTCGATCTTCGCGAGTCTGTTGAGCAAGTCGGTTACCGCGGAGAACTGGTGATGCATAAGATGACGGCAACGCGAAAGTTGCTCAAGCCACCTGCGCCAATAAAGAAGCGGCGGAAGGTGCACACAGGGCTAAAAAACTGTGCAGCGATGCCGTTATCCACCGGTAGGGTCGGCATCAGCCATCAATCGATCCCACTACAAATACGTACCGCACAAAGCAATGACGGGGGAACCAAGGCCATGTTGAAGCCAAAAATAAATGTTTTTATCGCTGGCGAAGCCTTATTGGCGGCCAAGAAGAAAGTGGTCGACCAGTGCGTTGAGAACGCTAAGGCTGAAGGCTCGAGCCTGGCCGCGGCCGAGAAAAAGGGGGCGAGGCTGTTTTATGCCTTCGCCAAGACGTGCTACGGGTTCTCTGAGGCGACTACAGCCCAATACCTGCGGGCGTATGAGCGCTTCGTCGATTCCAGGCACCGCGCCGAGATGGAGGCGCTTTTCAGTGCGAGCGAACTCGCGGTTCTCGCTGCCTACTCGGACGACGAACTGACGGAGATCGTGTCGGCGAAGGCAGCAAACCCCCGTCTAACTCGCGACGGAATCAGACAGCTACTGAAGAGCCGCCAGGCAGCCTGAACGGGCACTTCGGCACCGACACCGCGCAGGGCGATCAACCACGAGCAGTTCCGACAATCGACGATTCGCGTGAGTAAAGTTCAAGGCGGCCACTTTCGGCGCGTTCTAGTTCAAAATAAATCGTTGCGCCATCAAGTTCGGACATGTGTTTCCCTGAACGTTCGCGCGAAAAACACGGAAACGTGCAGGCTGCGTTGGCTGCGGAACTGGCCAACGAGTTGAAAGCCGAAGTAACGCACTACACGGTGTCGCCCAGCCCTCTGCCAAAGCCGTTGCCCTAACGCTGAGGAGAAAATGAGATGCGTCGTCGAGGCCCGGGCGACAAGACCCGACGAAGAGGAATATCATCCGGAGTTGATAGAGCAACGGCAGCTAGCAGGGATGAACGAGTACAGGGTTACTGATATTGAGAACGCCATCAACTACTGGCGATCGCGGCAGGCGGCGACAGATGACTTCGCTGTCTGCCCCAGAGCAAGAGTACTGGCGGACGTGTATGGAACGATGATCTATCATCAACGAGAGCGCGTCGAAGCGAGAAACCTGACGCCAGAACAAAATGAAGCGATAGGTCTGGCGCTCGCCCAGAAGGAACTTTTTTGATTCCGTCGAGGAGGCGCAAACATGTCAAACGCCCGTAGCGCCTTGGTGTGGGTCGACGCGGTGGCCGGCGGTGGACGCGTCGAGATCTATTCTCGAGAGGTACCGACGGCGGACGCGCTGCGCATGTTTGCTTCAGCCAGCAGCGACACGCGAGCGTTCGAAGAAGACCTCACCGACTGGGTCGCGACGGAGATCGTTGGCGACGTTCTGTACGCCGGCTATTTCTGCCCTAAGAGCAAAGGCTTAGACGAAGAAAAGCAAGTGTCGTTCGCGCTCGTACATGCGTGCGAAGCGATCAGCAAGCATTTTGGCATCGACGCGGGGATCCTCGAGCACGCATTGCGGCCAGAGAATCTGGCAGAGTTGGCCGCGGCACGGGATGCAGAGATCGCATCTCTGGTCCATGATCTTCCAGAACTTACTAAGGACGCCGAGACCGTGCGAGAAAAGCATGCGTCGCTGCAAGCGGCTCTTGCCGATGAGCTTGCGAAGGCGATCGCTTCCGGAAAAATTAAATCTCACTGAGCATCCAAGACGCGTCAGGCGCTGCCTTGACAATACTGTCGCGTCGGTACCCTAGGTAGTGAGCCGAGTATCCTGCTCGGCCGCTACCGATGGAGAAATTGGATGGCTTTTCGTATCGACCCCTCGTCCATAGCGTTCCTGGAAACCCGCCGTGGCATCAACGCGACCGCGACGATCGTGTCTGATGAAGGCGTCAAAATTGGGGAAGTCGACGATATAGCGGAGAAAATCGTCGCCGATGTGACGTTTGTATCGGCGGCCGCCCGCTCGGCGTTTGTTGAAGAGGCGCGGCTTGTCACTCCCGTAGTTCTCGGTCGCACCGACCACAATGACGATATATTCTCATCCGAGTACGCGCGAGCGCTTCTTGCGGAAGCGGAGAAAATCCTGCTATCCAGCATGTGACGGACGGGTCGTCCTCGCACCACGAGCCCGAGTTAGTGTGCCCTCTCGCCCGTGCGTCTCCGTGATCGATACGCGTCGGACCGACGTTACATCGTCCTGTCGAAGATTGCGCCGAATACGGATGCGCCGTGATTTGTTGGTGCGGCGCTTGCCGAGAGCGGCGCAATTTGAGCGAGCTTGTCTGCGAGGGCAGCCTCAGAGAACGGCTTTACGATATAGCCGCTGGCACCGGCGCTGATCGCCGCGAGCACGTTTTCACGCCTCTTTTCGGCGGTCACCATCAATACCGGCAGTTCCGCAAGGTCCGACTTGCGAATCTCCTGCAGGAGGGTCAGCCCGTCCATGTTCGGCATGTTCCAGTCAGTTATGACGAGATCGAATTGTTGCGCGCGCAGCTTCTCGAGCGCTGAAACGCCGTCCTCTGCCTCGTCGATGGTTGTATAACCGATAGCCCTCAGCATTTTTCGGATCAGATTACGCATGGTGGCCATGTCATCGACCACCAACAAACGCGTATTGGCATTTACCATCTGTGAACTCTTCCTTTTCCCACCGTGCCTCTCGGTAAGCTTAGAACGTCGACCAGTCGCCGTCAGCCGATGCCACAACAGCTGCCGGCTTCGGTGCACTTGACGGCTTCAGCACTCGCGTCGTCGTGCCGCTCTTCTTCGCGTGTGCGGCGCGCGGCGTCTGAGCAGCACTGTTACTGAGTGGCTGAACGGCAAGCGTCTGATCGGTGCGGAACACTCCTACGGCGGTGGTAAGTTGCTTTGCTTGGTCCTCCATCGAACCTGCCGCGGCCGCTGCCTCCTCAACGAGCGCTGCGTTCTGCTGCGTCACCTCGTCCATCTGTGAGATGGCTTGGTTCACTTGCTCAATGCCACGGCTTTGCTCGTTCGACGCCGATGCGATCTCGCCCATGATGTCGGTGACGCGTTGGATGGCAGTGCCGACCCGCTGCATGGTTTCCCCTGCCCGCGCGACAAGTTCCGTACCGGCTTGCACTCGGTTGCCGGACCTTTCGATTAGATCTTTGATCTCCTTCGCCGCGGCTGATGAGCGCTGTGCGAGACTTCGAACCTCGCTTGCCACTACCGCAAATCCACGGCCTTGCTCGCCTGCGCGCGCCGCTTCAACTGCCGCGTTCAGCGCCAAGATGTTCGTCTGGAAGGCGATGCCTTCGATCATCCCGATGATCTCAGCGATCTTCGCGGAACTCTCCTCAATGCCCGCCATCGTGTCGACGACTTGACCGACGATGGCGCTGCCCTCGTTGGCGACGACGTTGGCGTTGTCCGCCAGCCCGCTCGCCTGCTTGGCGTTCTCAGAATTCTGCTTGACCGTGGAGGTTAGCTCTTCCATGCTCGCGGCCGTTTCTTGAAGAGAAGCTGCTTGCTCCTCCGTGCGCGATGACAGGTCCGTGTTGCCAGCAGCAATCTGTTTGCTAGCGCTGGCAATCGCCTCACTGCTCAGCCGAACAGTGCTGACAGTGGCGGCCAATTTATCTTTCATGGCGGCGACGCCGGCAAGCAATTGGCCCATCTCGTTGTGCGTCTTAATCGAGACCTCGTGGGTCAGATCGCCGTCCGATATGTGCTCGAAGTGCTTCAGCGCCTCGGCAAGTGGCGTCATGATGGCCCGGCGCAAGAAGAACCAGCCGAACGCTGCGGTAGCTACGCCAACAAGCAAGGCCAACACCCCAAGGGTGCGCAGCCCTTTCACGCGGGCGTCGCTCTCGGCCGTCTGACGCTTCGCATCGGCAATCTGGAAATCCTGCAGCTTTTCGAAGGCTTCAATACAACGGGTATACGACGTCGGCATATCCTGGAAAGCAATGCGGCCGACCGCCTCGTTGTCGCCCGCTTCTATCGCAGCGCCGAATCTGTTGAGTGCCTGTCGCATAACGGCGCGAGACTCGGCAACGCTCTTTGCGAGTTGGTCCTCATCGGCTCCGCGCGGCAGGGAGTCATACTTGCTGTACCACTCGTCTGATTGACGCATGAATTCATTGGCGCGTGCGATCAGTCCGCCAGCGTCTTTGTCCGCCGGATTTATCGCATAGCGGTCAAGCGCTAGCCGCGCACGAGCGATGTAGTTGTTTGATATGCCGAGGGCGTTGACCGCCGGTAGCGAATTGTCAGAGATGTCTTTGGCCGATGAATAGGTAGCACTGACGCCGTACAACCCGAAGCCGACTGACAGCGCCAGCAGAAAGCCGAGAAAAGCCATGGTGAGCGCAAGCCGCGCCCGAATCGTCAGGTTGTTCATTGTTCTTGCTTCTAGCGCTCAACAGTAAAGGCAGTGCGATCGCGCGGTCGCGGTGCCTTGCGCTTCTGGGATAAAAGCGATCAGTGTCTATCGGCACCAAACCCCACGCGCTCCAGTGAAATTTTCGACGGCGGCACTGACGGGGGCGTACCGGTAACGATGACCGCACACGTGCCCTACGCCTCTGGCTAACTTGACTTAAGGGCGTTATTGGTAAGCTCCTAGGCATCCAATAGCCGCACAGCGACGCCACGAAGCGATGCAAAAAAGAAATCCGACCAAGTCACAGCGCGCCGTGATGGACTTGCTCGACCAGGGCTTACCGGTCGAGCAGATCGCAAACAGTCTCGGCAAGAGCGCCTTGGCTGTGAAGAAGCAGCTCAACCGGATAAAACGACGGGTCCGAGAAGGAAGGATCGACCCCTCACCTCTGCCGATCGAGCGCGCCGCGAGCGAGCCCCGCATCTACCTCGCGGGCTTCGACGTCTTCCGCCGCGACGCGAAGGAACACGGCGAGCGTCTCAAGCAGCTCTGCCGCGATCGCGGCTTCGTTGGTCTCTATCCACTCGACGGACGAGTGCCCTCCTCGCTTCAACGGCAAGACGCTGCTCGATGGATATATGCCGCGAACATCGCCTTGATCCGGTCGGCCGATATCGTGATGGCGAACCTCGATGACTTTCGCGGTTCCGGTGAACCAGACAGCGGGACGGCTTTTGAAGTTGGTTTCGCGGCCGCTCTCGGAAAGCCGGTATGGGCGTATCGATCCAACGAAGAGACGCTTGTTGAGCGCGTGAAGGCAGCGGCGATCGGGGCCGAGGGCGGTTTTTGTGCCGGCGGCTACCTAATCGAGGACTTTGGCCTGAGCGTAAACCTGATGCTGGCATGCTCCGCGCAGCTCGTTGTCGGTGGACCGGGTGCTTGCCTCGACGCCATGCGACGCGAGGTCGAAGAGGGCGCCCCCTACGTTGGTGGCTTGGGGTTGGCGAAGCGTTAGCTTCGCTGTAGGGTTTGGGTTGAGCGAATTTCAGTATATCGACTTCTATGCCTGACGATGCTTGGCTTGTTGCACCCGAAGACGCATATGCCCAATGGCAACGCGAAGAAGCAACAGGCGCGGATCGCCGCGCGTTCGCCGACCAGTCGATCGTCCAGCACCGTTCGATGTTCTCGCGCTTCAACGACTATCTGATCGCCCATGGGGCGACGGTGGCGAGCTTCGGGGCGGACCACATCGATGGATTCTTCGCTGAACTCGCGCAGGACTGCGCGCCCGGCACGACCACGCGCCTGCGCTATCTCAAACTTATCGACCGATTCGCGCGTCACCTCGTGAACATCGAACTGCGCGCCGATAATCCCGCCGCGCAGATGTTAGTCAACGAGAACTGGCCACAAGACGAGCCAACACCGATCTATCTGTCACCGGAAGGCGATGCGCGGCTACAAGCGGTGTGCGTTGCAACCGAAGGCGCGGCCTTCAAGGATCTTCGGAACACCGCGATCGTGGCGCTGTTTCTCGCGTCAGGGGTCACGGCCGCCGAACTCAAGCAGCTACGAGTCGACGACCTCGATGTCCACAGCGAACGTCCTACTGTCTTCGTCGAGAAGCATGGGCCTCGGATTGCGCGGCGGGTGCCGATCGATGCCTTCGCGATCGACGTACTGCGCAGCTATCACGAGGCCCGCAGTCGGATTCAGCCTCCAACGCAATGGCTTTTCACCGCCACGGCGGGCGGCAAGCCGATGCAGCCAGATACGATGTTGAAATGCGTCCGCGAGGCTCTACGCAGCGCGAACTTGTCGGCTGCCGACGAGAGTCCACGCTTGCTCAGAAACACCTTCGGTCGTCGGCTAATCATCGCCGGCAAGACCAACGAGCAGGTGAGCAATCTTATGGGCTTGTCGAGCCATCGCACGGCTGCTCGCCTTCGTCAAACATTCGTACCGCGTGAAGCGTCCGAAGCACAAGCTTAGTGGCTCGCGGCCGGGCCTCGTTATTTTCGTACACCGTGACGCGCTTGCCCCTGTCACGTGGTCCGAGCACGGATCAATACGTTGATCGCAAATACTGTCGTCGCGCGTCAGCAGTCATCATCGCTTGCCAGATGCTTTGTCCCGGTCTTCCTGCAAGCGCAAACGACCGGTCGACTCCGCGCGTCGAGCTGGCGCGCGCGTCACGCTGGCACCACCCTTCAGCCATCTGTCAACGGCTACATAGCCGGCGTGTGAAAACTCGACGATTTTCTCGACCGCTTCCGCTGTCCGTATTTGTTGCGCGATTTCGAGAGGGATTTCACCACAGGCAATTAACACGCCCTTTCCGCTAATCGCCTGCTCTATCGTCTTCCCACCAAAGGAAAGACCTACGCGAAACGACGGCTGCTCGTCTGCGTCTGGCGAGTAAGCAACGTCAAGTGTCGAGTCCGCAAAATCGGTCCACAATTCGGCGAGTCCAGGGTGCTCACTGCCCGTCAGCTCCGATGCACGGTCGAAGCCATCATTCACCTTGGTTATCGAGCGTCCGTCAGGGTCAATTAGGTAGCATAGAAACATGTCCCCTCCTGCAGTTGGAGGTCCCTCCGGAAACCAGCTTCGAGTTTATGACTTTGGTCGAATGGCTTGCCTGCCGGGCCAAGGAACCGAGCCACGGTGTTGTGAGACGATACAACGCGCCGTGGTGCTGACCGCCGCCTTAGGATAAAAGCAAAAAAGGGCCCTGAGCGTGGCTTTCGCGTTCGTCAGACCAAAGAGTCGGGATAGGAGCCGCTGCGGAGACTCGTCGACGGAGCGCGGCGAAGGGCGAGCCGTCCGGCTCAATCCGGCCAATTTCAGCCCATGACCGGTCGCGAACGACGGGCCGAAGCTCGACTATTACCGGCCTCAGGCTGTCACCATTGGGTCGGGCTTGATTTCGCCGGGCTGGAACTACCGCAGTGCGGTAGGACAAAGTCCTAGCTGACTTCAGAAGCTCGTACTATTCTGAAAGGGTTGTAGGGGGAGCCTTGGTTGATGCCCCCCGCCCTGCCATTGCTACGGTCTGGAGCGGAAAAATGACGAAGCCGAAAAAGCAAGCCGCGGAACACCCTGTCGACGAACAATCTGCGCGGACCGACATTGGCATCCCCCATTTGCAGGCGGAGCAGATGAGGCAAGAGATCGAAAAAATCTTCGAGTCCCACAAATTGAAGGTTACCCCAGCGCGACTTTTGTCGATTATGTGGTCCTCGGATTCCTTTTAAAACGGACCGCCGCGAAAAGGAGCTAGCAATGACGCATTCGCTGGAACCCGCAATCGGGCCCGGGCGCAGGTATCGCGATCGTCTTTACACTCTTAGCATCATCGTGACCGGACGCTGCAACGCAGCGTGCACATACTGCCATTATTACCTTTCACATGATCGAAAGTCTTATAGCTACGACATCTCTGATGAGCTGTTTGAAACGTACCTATCTTTTATCAATCTTTGGAAACAAGAAGTTGGGGGTATTTTAAGCTATCGTTTCTCGGGCGGCGATCCCGCAGTTCTTGGCGATCGCTTATTTGAATTGGCCAATATCGCCGATCGAAAGACGGGCATCCGACCGTTCGTCCTAACCGCTGGCAAAAAAATGGATGCTGAGTGGGTCTCAAAAGCCCGAGCGAGTGCGTTGAGTCATGTGACAGTATCAATCGAGAACCCGGTGCGGCCAGACAAAGGCGCCCCAAATCCGTTTAAGGTTGTCCGGTCGATAGCGCGATTCGACTCCGTAGCGCTGCCAATAATCCCTGGCGTTTGTGTTGTGCCGAATGACTGCTTTAAGCATTTGTACGAGATCTGCCGCTGGTTCTATGAGGAATTGGGAGCAATACCATCGATAGCTGAAGCGAACTACGGCGCATACTGTTCGCCGACCGAGCAAGAGTGGCAAGAGCTCGGCGACAATTTGAGTCGCGTAATAGGTGACTTTCTTCGAAAGACTCCCTTGAGCTTATTCGGGAGTGTCGCCCCAGAACTAACGTTCGGCGGCAGGGATGCGTATATCTGCGATTTAGATCTCGAAAATAGTTATCGGATGACATCTGAAAATGTGCCGTCCAAGGTTTCACAGGTTCTAAAGCGCCTCACCGAGACCAACTATCCGCAGCTCGGTTGTGCCAGCTCCACTTGCCCGTGGTGGGAATCGTGCGAGAATACAAAGTGGTACTGGCAAGGTGACGCTAAGAATCCTCGCGACGTTAAAGTTTCAGACTACTGTCGGTTAAAAAGACTTTTAAGCGATGCTTTCGTCCGTTGTACCGTCGACGCAAAATATCCAAAGACTACATCTACGTTTTACGAAGGTGCGAGTTCTAATAAGTTGCAACTCAAGCGCATCCCCGTTGTGTCGGTGCGATCATAGTCAAACAGAGCGTGTGATAGCTTCGAAATCGCGACGACATCGCGCGAGTAATTGTTGAGGGCGCCCGCCAATGACTGCTTTTACCGCATCTACGGCCGTCAATACACGATAGCCTAGAGGTCCGAAATGGGTCGGCAACAGCCGGTGCCGACTCAACACATTGGCGTCTGCGCGGCTACGTTGCTGAACGCAGATAGGCGTCCAGCATCTCCAGATGCATTTCGCAGATTTTCTGCCGATCAGACCAGTGCGCATAATCGCGACCGGTGAACGCGTTAATAGTGAAGCGGTTCGAAGCGATGTAGTAGCCCATCCCAACTAGGGTGACGTAAAAATCGAGCGGATCGATGCCGCTGCGAAACTGTCCCGCATCGGCTCCGCGTTCAAGAACCGACCTGACCAACTCAACCACTGGCGAGATCGTTTCACTGAGCTTCTGCGAAGTCTTGAGGTACCGGCCCTGATGCAGGTTCTCGTTGTTGATCAAGCCAAGCCATTCAGGGTTGTCCCAAAAGTGCGCCCAGATGGACCTGGCGAGCGTTGCCATCGCCTCGCGAGGTTGCAGGCCGCTTAGATCGAGCTCGCTCTCTTTCTTCGCGTAGTCCGCGTACATGGACTCCAATACGGCGACATAGAGTAGCTCCTTACTGCCGAAGTAGTAGTAGAGCATCCGTTCATTGGAGCCCGCGACCTCGGCAATTGCGTCGGTCCTCGCCCCGGCGAGTCCGAACTTAGCGAATTGACCCGTTGCCGCTTCGAGAATGCGGCGGCGGGTCCCCTCTGGATCACGCTTGGTTGGCTTGTGTGGTTTGCTGTCCATTTTTCGCAGTTCCCGTTCGCACAGGGATGGCTGTATCGACACCATTATGAACGCCACGTCGCACCCTCGATCGGTTTGCCGCCTTGCCTTGACTTCACTGCCCGTTCCGTAGGCTGGGTAGTGAGTCGTGACGATGGTGTCGCGGCAGCTAACGGAGAGAGCATGGCGTATCTAGGTCAATTCAGAGACATCGTCTACGCGAATGAGAAACGGGAGCCTCGCGTCGCGACTTACCGCTTGGTGCTACTTGAAGAAAAGCCCACAGCGGCTGTTGTGATCCACCTGCATCGTGAGCACCACGCAGGAACCGTTCGCCTCGCTCGGGAGCAAGAGCTCGACGTCGTCATCGGGCGCATTGTCGGCCGGGAGCTTCGGGGAATTCGCGTGGACCGCACGCGCGTCGTGGTGGAAACGGACCGGCGATTCACCGAATACTCGCTCGACTTCAACGCGGCTGACCTGCCGAGCACTCGACCAGTTGGCGAACCATGGAAGCCCCCCGTTGTCGCCGTAGAGTCACGTGATATCGTCGGCGGCAGCCTGCCCGTTTTTGTGGATTTGGCAAGTGCGCGCCCCGTCGACGCGTGGCTGTTGCAAGTTCTTAAGCGCCGGCGCGGATGAGCCCAGGGTCAGCTCTATAAACTAAGACTCGAGCGAGAGTCCTATTTGGTTGTCGGCCGCGTTGTCGATGCAGGACCTTTGTCGCGTACGCGCGGGTCGAACGAGCAGCATCGCCCTGATCGTGGAATTGATGCGCGCCGACCTGCTGCAGCATGGCTCGACGAACTCTTGCGCGGCTGATTAGAGTCGCCTGCTGTTAGGCAATCTCTTAAGAATGTTCGTTTGCGGCCGCTAATAGGGTCTACCGTAAGACGACGCTCATCGCCATGTACCAAGAAGAACCAGTGCTCTCCGAATTCATTGCTGCCGGTGACGAGATCAACCTCGCACTACTTGAGATCGATTCAAAAGAATTCGCTACTGCTGAGGACCGCAATCTCGCGCAACGAGCAGTGTTTGCCGACGTGATGGCTAAACGCGGCTTGCGAGATCGTCGGGAAGCGATGCTATGCCACGAGATTAGCGCCCTAGTCGCGAATCGGCCAATAATGACTAGCCTGTTCGACTATGTCGAACTGAAAGCGTTGTGCATGCTCCGGGTTGCGCCTTCGCTTGTCGACCGGTTCATCGCGGTAAAACGTGACAATGCAGCTTTTGGTCTGGGCGAGATCATGGCGGTGGCCATCGAGGCGCGCGAACGCCACCAATGGGGACACTATTGGCAGGAGTGAAGCAACGATATGCGGTCGGCGAGTGGGATTCGTTATGGGCCAGCGACCCGTACATGAAGCACCGGTTCGTGCTCGATCTCGAGTCGCGCACGGTCATCGCCGGCGAAGACCGCATTCGCGGCGCTTGGTGGTCGATGCGCCTTGAGCACGTCGCGTACATGGAGCAAATCCTCAACGAGACATCTGCCGCTATCTGGGACGAGCCAGAGGAGTTTGGCTTCAGTCGGCGGCCCGAGATTCCAACGTGGGCGACTCGAGCGTGGCCTTGGCCGCCGTTGCCGACGGTCGAGGACGTTGAGAAGATGCTGGACAGTTCGGACCTGCCCGTCGAGCGCGACGAACACGGCTGCATCATCTTTCCGCCTCGCTTCATCGCCGACGGACGCAAGTAGCAGTAGCGAGAGCGGCGGCCGCGCCAGCGCCCGTCGGTCGAACTTGCGGCACACTGCTTCTTTTCGTTGGAAGAGCGATCGGTGGCCAAGGCATACAAACCCACGGCGGAACAGGAAGCCGTCGTCGAAGCCGCAAAAGGCGGCGGCGACCTGAAGGTCAAAGCGTATGCGGGCGCAGGCAAGACTTCGACGCTTCAGCTCGTCGCTCAGCAACTCACTGGCCAGCGCGGTAGCTATTTGGCGTTCAACAAGGAGATCGCGGATTCGGCGCGCCGGGGCTTTCCGGCCAACGTCTCAGCCCGCACGGTCCATTCGCTGGCCTACGCTAGCGCCCCCACGTGGCTGACCGCCCGCATTAATCTGCCGTCAGAGCCACCGCACGAACTGGCCGCCCGTTATGGGTTCGGTCCTATCGAAGTACCGACGATCTCAGGAAAGAATGCGGAGGTCGCGCCGTTCGAGGTCGGCCGGATGATCGCAGACGGTCTCGGCCGCTTCTGCCGGTCGGCCGACGATACGCCGCAGCCCTTCCACATACCGGTCGACGAAAAGATCCGCGACGATGCGGCCGACTGGCTGCGTGAGCAGCTTGCGCCCAGCATTGGGCGGTTATGGGCGGAAAGCGTCAACCCTCGCGGCCTGAAGGCGATACAGCCAGACGTTTATCTGAAGGTGTGGGCGCAATCGAATCCGCGTATCAACGCCGACTTCATCTTGTTCGATGAGGCCCAGGACAGCGACGGCATCATGTTGTCCGTCCTCTCCCGGCAACGACACGCGCAGAAGATCTACGTAGGCGACCCGTATCAGCAAATCTATGAATGGCGCGGTGCGGTCAACGCGATGGCGCAGATCAATGCGCTGGAGCGGCCGCTGACTGAGTCGTTTCGTTTCGGGCCCACCTTCGCGGGACTCGCGAGTTGCGTGCTTGCGCTACTTGGAGAGAGCACACCGATCAGAGGCCAGCCGACCATCGGCTCGATCATGGTCGAAGATCCGTCAGTGCAGCCGCCCGTGGACGCGGTACTTTGCCGCAAGAATGCGACGGCAATCTGGCAGTTCGCGGCGGGCATTGAGATGGGGCACCGACCGGCGCTTCGCATGAACCCGAGCGAGATCATTGCCTTTGCGGACGGCGCCGATCAGTTACTCAACGGAAGGCGGACTTTCCGGCCAACCGCCCTATCGCTATTCGAGAACTGGAAAGAGGCGCAAGCATTTGCGCGCAGCGCGGTCGGGCGCGACTTGCTGCCTGTTGTCGAGATCGTCGACGATCGCGGTACCGACTACTTGCGTGCGCTCGCTCGACGTCAGACACCCGAAGGCCAAGCTGACTATGTCATCTCGACCATCCATCGGGCGAAGGGACTGGAATGGAAGCGGGTGCGGATCGTCAACGACTTCCGCTTCAAGATGGTCGATGGGCGGCTGACGTTGGACGAGGACGAGATGCGGCTGCTGTATGTCGCGCTCACGCGCGCGCAGCACGTGCTCGACATCTCGGATGTTCGCGACGAACTGCTTCGGCTTTTCAACGTGCCGAAGGCCGCTCGCGGATAAACGCTCAGGCCGCCTTTGCCTGCAAGGCGGCGTCGCGCTCGAGCGCGGCTTTCGCGGCCGCCTTCGTCTTGCCTGCTCGCGACGGCGGCTGGCAAATGCCGCACACCATCGAATGCGACGGCTCATGGGCGTGCGCAACGAACTTGCCGCGGCAACGCGTGCAGCCGGCGAGACGCAGGATGCCGGCGTCCTTGAAACGGATGAAGGTCCAGGCGCGCGTCAGGTCCATTTGCAACGGCTCGCCGATCATGTCGAAGTGCTCGGCATAGAGCGAGTACGCGCGAGTCAGCAGATCCACGCGGTCCAAGCCCTTGCTGTTCGCTTCGAGAAAGGCGTAGACGTTCGCGAACATCGACGTATGGATGTTCGGTGCCCACGTCAGATACCAGTCCTCCGAGAACGGCAGCATGCCCTTGGGCGGCGATGCGCCCTTCACTTCGCGATACAGGCGAATGAGCCGCTCACGCGAGATCGTCGGAATTTCCGACTCCAGCACTTGCATGCGAGCGCCGAGCTTGATCAGCGCGATCGCGCGCATGACCTGAGCAGCTTCGTCAGCCATGCTCTTCGAAGGCGTGGGCGTGGTCATGATTAGGCCGCCAGAAGAGCGTCATTTGCAATGGCGGAAACCGCCGCTTCGCTGCTGCGACCGGCGAGGCCCGTGAGCATCGCATCGGCGCTCATGCGAAAGAAGCACAACACTTGCGACGACGACGCGAGTTTTTCAGTTTGCGCCGGGGAGAGCGTGAGCAGCGTATCCGCCATTTCCGTCGAGAGCCCCAGATGCGACTGTGCCGCCTCGCGATCCGATGCGAGGACGCGTTGCGCGAGCATCAAGTACGACAGGTTCAATTCGCGGATAGAACCAAGGTCAGAAGAAGCGTGGATCATGGCGGCGGACTGGATAGTGATTCGACTTGCTCATTGCGCCGTTCGTCAGGGCGTGAGCGAATTGTCTGACTACATATGGCGATTTGCAACATTTAGTTACACGTCGAAATCGTTTGCTACACCCGAACTGACTCGCGCAATCGTTGGCGAAGAAAGGAATTTCTTCCGCTTTTCAATCCATTCGTAAAGCCGGAACTACTGAGGCCGTCGCTCAAACCTTGGCTTTATTGCCCATAGGCATGCCACTTGCACGCTCCTTCCCGCGACTGCTCCCTGCGAACGACGAGGAAGATCGGTAATGTCTACCCGGTAGGGAGTTACCCGACTGATGCAAGAAAACGACAGAGTTACCTCTGCCAGTTCGCTCGAAGCCCAGCCTGCCGCTCTGAAGGTCGGGACCATTCGCTATCTGCATCGTGTAGACTACTGTACAAACATACAGTACGGGGTTCGACATGGGAGCGTTAGCCCTCGAGGACATTCATCCAAGTTTGTGGCGGGGTTCGCAGCTGGCCTCTGCTCGCGTGAACGTCGTGCCGTGTGGATCTGAGACGCTTGCCGCAGAACTGCGGGGGGCGGCTGGCCCAAGGGCGCGCTGACCGACCTGCTGGTGCAGCAGCCGGGCGTTGGCGAAATGCGATTGCTGCTGCCGGCGCTGAGAGCTGTCGCCCAACGGCGCATTGCTTTCCTGCAGCCGCCGCACCGCTTTCAGCCGGAAGCAGCGGCGTACTGGGGTCTGCCTGAGACGTCGATCAACGTCGTGCGCGCTCAGAAGACCGCCGATGCGCTTTGGGCGGGCGAGCAGATCCTTCGTGCGGCGACGTTCGGCGCACTGATCTTCTGGCAAACGCATGTGCGACCGGAAGCGCTACGCCGCCTGCACCTTGCCGCACAGACGAGCGAGTCGTTGTTCTTCATGGTCCGGCCGCTCGCCGCTGCGAGCGATACGTCGCCTGCCCCGCTTCGCATTGCTGTGCGCCCTGCGTGCGACAGCGTTTCATTGGAGTTCGTGAAGCGCCGCGGTCCAGCGCGTGACGAACCGCTTGTCGTTGGACTGACCCATTCGCCTATCCTGTTGAATCGCCATGCAAGTGTGGATCGGCGTGTATCTGCCGCACCTCAGCCGAGAAGTCTTCCAGCCGAGCTGGTCGTCCACGAGTGATACGACTTCCGGCCTGGTGGTGCTCGATCACGAGCGTGTCGTCGCGCTCGATCAGGCAGCGCACGACGCTGGCGTTCGCGTAGGCATGCGCAAAGGCGGCGTTCTCACACTCGCGCCCGATGCGCGCATTCACGACAAAGACGAGTTGAAGGAGCAGCAGGCCGTCGCGGACGTGGCCACTGCTCTCATGCAGTTCAGTCCGCAAGTGTCGATCGCTGAGGAGCAGACGGTGCTGGTCGACGTCTCCGCGAGCTTGCGCCTCTTCGGCGGGGTGCGCGCGCTCAGACGCGCGATCCGCGCCTCGCTCTCCGCCTTCGGCTTCACGGTCCGGATGAGCGTCGCGCCCACCGGCCAGAGCGCATGGCTCATGGCCCGCTATCGCGGCGGCCGCCGTCTTTCCATTCGATCGCTGATGCGTCAATTGCCGCGCTTGCCCGCCTTGCTGGTGTTGGAAGCTCGACGCTATGCCGACTGGTTCGACGGTCTCGGATGCACGAGCGTGGCGGACCTGCGGCGCTTGCCGCGCGCCGGTCTCAAGAAGCGCTGCGGTACCGCGCTGCTGGATACGCTCGATCGCGCCGTCGGCGAAGCGCCCGAACTCTATGAATGGGTCCAGACGCCGCCGTCGTTCAACGCACGGATCGAGTTGCCCGATCGCGTCGAGCATGCGGAAGCCGTGCTCTTCGTGGCGCGGCGGCTCATCGTGCAGTTGACCGGTTGGCTCGCGAGCAAGCAACTGGCGCTCACGCGCTTCTCGATCGAGCTCGAACATGAGCGCGGGCGCGCGGCGTTGCCGCCAACGACGATTGAGGTGGCGCTCGCTGAACCCACTTGGCACGAGGAACATCTGACGCGCTTGCTCAAGGAACGGTTGGGGCGCGTCGAGCTTGCGGCCGCGGTCATCGCCGTGCGCCTCGAAGTGAATGACGTCGAAGCGGCCGAGCCGCCGTCGGACACGCTATTTCCTGAGCCAGGCGGGAGCGCGGCCGACCATAATCGGTTGATGGAACTGCTCGTCGCGCGGCTTGGCCATGAGAACGTCTTGCGCGCGGCGCCCGTGGCCGACCATCGACCCGAGATCGTATCGAACTGGGTGCCGGTGTCGAGCGACGTCAAAGGCTGTCCGCTGCCCGGCGATCAGCCGCGCCCTTCATGGCTGCTTGAGACGCCCATCCAACTGATGACGCGCCAGCACCGGCCGTTCTACGGCAGTCCGCTGCGCACCGTCTCGCCCGGTGAGCGCGTCGAAGCGGGATGGTGGGCCGGTGAGCTCGTCACGCGCGACTACTTTGTCGCGGAAGCCGACGACCACACCTGCTACTGGATCTACCGTGAGCGCGTCGGCAGCCGCGCCGAAGAAGATCCCCGATGGTTCCTGCACGGCCTGTTCGGGTGAAGCGATGGACGTGTACACCTCAATGCTGCCCGGCTACGCCGAGTTGCAGTGCTTCTCCAACTTCACGCTCCTGCGTGGCGCCTCGCACTCGGAAGAACTGATTCTGCGCGCGGAGCAACTTGGCTATCTCGCGATCGCTGTCACCGACGAATGCTCGCTCGCCGGCATCGTCCGCGCGCATGTGGCCGCCAAGGAAGCAAATATCCGGCTCATCGTCGGCGCGCACTTTCAGTTGGTAAACGCCGACGGCACACGTGCCCTCGCCTTCACGGCGCTTGCCATGAACCGCAACGGCTATGGGAATCTGTCGGAACTGATCACGCTCGCGCGCACGCGCACATCCAAGGGTACCTACCTGCTGACGCCGAACGATCTGGCGCGGCCAGAAGCGCCCTATGACCACCTGAAGGGTCTGCCGGACTGCCTCATCATCCTCTCGCCCGAATATCCGGCAAAGGAAGAGCGACTCGATGCGCAGTTGGAATGGCTCGCCCGCACGTTCGAGGGCCGTTGCTGGGCGGCGCTGACGCTCCACGCCCGGGCGATGGACGACATTCATCGCGGCATCGTCGAGTACGTCGCCGACCAGCACGGCGTACCGGTCGTGGCCACCGGCGCCGTGACCATGCACGTGCGTTCTCGCAAGCCGCTGCAGGATACGTTGACTGCCGTGCGCTTGAACCGATCGATTGCCGAGTGCGGGTTTGAACTGGCGCAGAACGCCGAGCAGCATTTGCGAGCACGGCTGCGGCTCGCGAATCTCTATCCCGAGCGGGCGCTGGCCGAGACGCTGACCATTGCGAGCCGCTGCACCTTTTCGTTGGATGAACTGCGCTACGAGTATCCCGACGAACTGATTCCGGAAGGCACGACACCGACCGCCTACCTGCGGCAGGAAACGTACATTGGCGCGCATCGCCGCTTTCCCAAAGGCATCCCGCACAAGGTGCAGACGCAGATCGAGCACGAACTCGCGCTGATCGCGGAGCTTCGATATGAACCGTACTTCCTGACTGTGTACGACCTTGTGCGCTTCGCCCGCAACGAGGGAATCTTGTGCCAGGGACGCGGATCGGCGGCGAACTCCGCGGTCTGCTACTGCCTAGGCGTCACGGAGGTCGATCCCGCGCGCAGCTCCATGTTGTTCGAACGCTTCATCTCGAAGGAGCGCGGCGAGCCGCCCGACATCGACGTGGACTTCGAGCACCAACGGCGCGAAGAAGTTATCCAGTACATCTATCGCAAGTACACGCGCACCCGCGCGGCGCTCGCCGCGGCTGTCACGACGTACCGGCCGAAGAGCGCACTGCGGGACTCAGGAAAAGCGCTGGGCGTCGATCCGATCATCGTCGACAAGGTGGCGAAGTCGCATCACTGGTTCGACTCGAGCGCGGATTTGCTCAATCGCTTTGTTGAGTCAGGCCTCGATACCTCGACGCCGATGATCCAGCAGTGGGCGAGCCTCGCGTCGCAGTTGCTCAACTTCCCGCGCCATCTGTCGCAGCACACCGGCGGCTTCGTCATTGCGCGCGGCAAGCTCTCGCGGCTCGTGCCCATCGAGAACGCCGCGATGGTCGATCGCAGCGTGATTCAGTGGGATAAGGACGACCTCGAAGCGCTTGGGCTGCTCAAGATTGACGTGCTCGCGCTCGGGATGCTTTCGGCGATCCGTCGCACACTCGACATCATCGCCAAGCAGCGCGGCGAGCCATTCGAATTGCAGGACATTCCGGCAGAAGACGCGAGGACGTACGAGATGATCTGCCGCGCCGATACCGTTGGCGTGTTCCAGATCGAATCGCGTGCACAGATGAGCATGTTGCCGCGCCTGCAGCCGCGTCAGTTCTATGACCTTGTGATTGAAGTCGCGATCGTGCGGCCGGGCCCGGTTCAAGGCGGCATGGTCCATCCGTACCTGCGCCGGCGGCAAGGACTGGAAGCCGTGTCGTTCCCCTCACCTGAGATGGAGACCGCGCTCGCTCGGACGCTCGGGGTGCCGATCTTCCAGGAGCAGGTGATGCAGGTCGCGATGCTCGCAGCAGGCTTCAGTGCCGGCGAGGCCGACCAGCTTCGCCGCGCGATGGCCGCGTGGAAGCGTAAAGGCGGACTGCAGCATTACTACGATCGCATCGTGAATGGCATGCTCGATCGTGGCTACGACCGTGAGTTCGCTGAATCGATCTTCGCGCAGATCCAGGGCTTCGGCGAATATGGCTTTCCGGAGAGCCACGCAGCGAGCTTTGCCTTACTCGTCTACGCTAGCTGCTGGCTGAAGTGCCACGAACCGTCAGCGTTTCTATGCGCGATGCTCAACAGCCAGCCAATGGGCTTCTACTCGCCTTCGCAACTGGTACAGGATGCTAAGCGCCACAAGGTCCGTGTGCTGCCGATCGACGTCACGATCAGCAACTGGGATTCGTTTCTTGAAGGCGACGGCTCGATGGCGCCGGTGCGGCTCGGCATATCGCTCATTCGCGGCATGCGGGACGAGTCGGCCGCGCGAATCGAGGCCGCGAGAGCGGTGCGCCCTTTCGAGTCGGTCAACGATCTTGCCAATCGTGCCCGCCTTGATCGCCGCGACCTGCAGCTACTTGCGGACGCGAACGCGCTTTCGGCTCTATCCGGCAACCGACGAGAGGCGCTCTGGCAGGCAGTGGCAGCCGTACCCGACAAGGACTTGTTGCGTGCCACCACGCGCGAGGAAGAATTGCCGATACTCGCGGCCCCTAACGAGGCGCAGGAGATCGTCAGCGACTATCGCTCGACGGGCCTGACGTTGAACCGGCACCCTCTTGCCTTGCTGCGTGAACGGCTCAACGAGAAGAAGATCTTCGCCGCGTCGAAGCTTGCGACATTTCCGAACGGGCGGCTTGCCAAGGCATGCGGCATCGTGACCGTGCGTCAGCGACCGGGCACAGCGAAAGGCGTCCTCTTTATTACGCTGGAGGACGAGACCGGCCAGATCAACGTGATTGTCTGGCCGTCGTTGGTCGAGAAGTTCAGAAAGGAAGCGCTTGGCGCTTCCCTCCTCGGCGTCTATGGCGTCTGGCAAAAGGAAGGCGAGGTGAAGCACCTTGTCGCGAATCGACTTGTCGACATGACCGCGCTCCTCGGCAACCTGGCCACGTCGAGCCGCAACTTCCATTGACCCGCTGACGGGAACCGACCCACTACGGCCCTTTGTCACCGAACGAGCGCTACGGCTGCTTGCAAACTGGAACGGCCATGCTGCGAGCGCCGTGGTGGTCGAGTTCTTAGCCAAGACAGTTGACGTGGAACGGTTATTAACGGCTGACGACGCGTTTGGCCTGCGTTGCGCGTCTCGCCATATCCGTGGCAAGGATTTCTCCGCGGACGACGAATCCACTTTTTCGTTGCACAAGTTCATAGGTCCCTTTCTGAGCTAACGACACCGTTAGTCGACCTTTTTGGCGGCCCGCCTCCAGGGCGACAGCATCGACGTACTCCTTAAGGAGCGGAGTAAGGGATTCGAGTTGCGCAAATCGCATTTGAAAAAATTTTAGGTCAAGTTCACTTTCTTGGTAGGAATAACCGGCACGCTCGGAGATATTTTTGCTCAACCACAGTGGCTCTGGGCCTGCTGGGGCGCCGTGGTCGTAATCAAATTCCTCTTGGCGAATTTGGTGAATGCGACCATATAGATCACTTATTACCGTTTTCTTATTGAGCACATCTTGCATTTCCCGGAAGTAGGTGCCATAACCTACAGGCTCCGTCCCGTTGAGTTTCTCCTTCAGGCGTATCGCCTCTGCACAGATTTTTATCGCATTCTGCGCGAGCTGACAGTCTAGGTCCATGTCGTCCGTCGGAAACTGAAAAATCGGGGTGTTGTCGTGTTCCGTCGTAATGAACTCTTCCTCGGGAATTAAAATTTCCGCGTAACCGCTGACCGGCGCCCTGAGGTGCATTGATTGCCTCCTTATGTTCATTCGCTGTTTGGCCTCGCCGCGGATGTAATCATCATTCTCTGAGCAAATTGCCATCGACCGTCGAGCAGAGCCAGCGTGGTCGTGCATTTATATATTGCAATGAGCGATGGCTGCAGTCGTGTGCCCGAACCACTGAAGCATGCATGCACAAGTCGATACGTCAAAGCCTTCAGATGCGATTCGTTCTCAAAGTCGAATACGTGATTCACTTCGTATGAAAGGGAGGCTCTGGGGCTCGTGGACACCGATTCTAAATATTTGCTTATTTCGTACCGCCCTTCGAATCGAATGCCGTCGACTTCAAACACACCGGTAGGAGTGAAGCAGCTCGACGCGTCCTCGAAGCGAGATTCGTCAACAGCCCGATTGAAAGCCGAAATTAGATTGGTACTTAAGCTGACCGCGTCGGCGAACATGGATCACGACCATCTAAATAGGGAATTTCAATAATAGTATTGTCGCTTAAAGGATCCAAGTACCTATTGTGAATTCTTCACCAGAGCTTGACGCCTGCGCGTTTCGAATTTCGAAAACTCAGAACATGAAACCAGCAGAATTTATCCGACGGGCTGAGCGGGAGTCGAAGCGTGTCACTCGTTTGTTCTAGCCCGGCCAGGCTATATCGATCACTGGCACCCTTTGATGCGTTCGCGTGACTCGACCACAATTGATGAAAAACATTTGAGCGCTGTCAACTTGCCGGAGCGTCGTGATTCGGTTAGAGGCGTGTTTCGGGGCGAAGCGGCCGCCTGAGCGTCCGAGTGGTGGTCAACTCACACGTCGCCTTGTGGCCGACCACCGCCTGATAGCGCACAGACAGCAGTCGACTCGGAAGCGACCGTCGCGGAACGCTGCAGCGGACACATGTCTTCAGCTGACGTCTGATCCACCTATGCCACAATTGCCGCTGCATCTAGAGTTGAAGGCGACGGGCTGGGCCGCCGCCAAGGCAAAGCATCCGGTGAAACCATGGTCAAACACGACGTTCAAGCGGTCTTGGATTCCTACTATGCAGAGGCGCTTGCCGTGGCCAAGCCCGGCTTTATTCAACATTTTGGCGAGCTGTCCGCACCGTTTCTTCTTAGCATATCTCAGGCTTACCTCGATGCGCCCGTCCGCGTGATGTTCATCGGGAAGGAGACCAACGGTTGGTGTGGCAAGCTGGGAGCCTTCTACGAGCATCCGGACAAGATCGATATCGCGAAAGCTCGCTACGAGAGTCAACACTCCCGTGATACCGGTCGTAGTGAGTTGTTGCGGCAGTGGAAGCGATTCGCTAATGCGTTCGCACGAGGCGATCGAGCGGCTGTTTGCTGGAACAATCTAATGAAGATGGACTGGTACCGCCCGAAGCGCGGCTTCTCTCGTACGTCGATTGACCATTCCGCGCATTTGTTCAATTTCTCAGTGGCGGCCGTCCAGTTTGAGATCGAGTTGCTTAAGCCAGACCTAATCATCTTTGGTACCGGCCACGCGTACGATTGTGCTTTGAAAGCTGTGCTGCCGGCCCGTCAGAACGTGAAGGTTGAGCCAAATACGCTTTGGCACTTCCAGTCAAATGGCATTGAGTGTTTTAGGACATTTCACCCAGGTGCGCGGGTTAACCACGCCCCAAGACCGATCAAAGAGTATTACCAGAAAATTATCGACACCGCTTCAGAGGTGTTTGCCGAGCGCCTACCGATGCGGGAAGCTTCGACGTAGGCACCTTTGGCTTAAAATTTCTCGGCGGAACGTACGGAAACCGGCGCTGTCTGACGAGCCGGAACGCGGCTTATATGTGGACTTATTCATGCTCACGCGTTTTCTAGTCGCTTGAAGAATTCCTTGTGCTGAGAGTAGATAGCGGCAAGTCGTGACCTACGGTCATCTTCGAAATATCCCTTCGTTCCGGTTGACTGCTTGCGGGCCGCACGACACTGTGCGTGTCGTCTCTGCACAAGTTTTATCCGTACACACTGCTTCATGACTTTTGCGAGATAATGGGTTCGGCTGGTCGATTGTCCGCGATTCGCGACCCAGTGTCGATTGACCGTTCTCGGCCGAACACGGAAGTTCAAGGCGAGGGCAAGGCGGACCCCTCTGCGTCAGAACCCGTAGGGTGCATCGCCCCAACCTCGGAGGACACGATAGTCGTGCTCGGGCAAGACGATCAACCCTGCTTCCGACGCCTCTAACACGCGCTCCATCTGCCCGCTTTTCACCAGATTGCCGTGCAACCCATAGAAGTACCAAGCGAAGGCCATTCCGATCCGTTCGTCGAACTGCGTGAGCTTTCCATACAGGCTGTACTCGTCGAGATTCCGCGTGTTTTTCAACTCGGCGACCTTTCGGGTATGCGCCCACTGAGGGACGAAGCTGAGTTCTCTGACGCCCTGCTGGTCAACATAATCCTGGGTATTGAAAGTCCAGCGTTGGCAGATGCGCTCTCCGGTGCGGCCGGGGCTTGAATCTGTCCAATCGTCGAAGAAACGGCGACCGGACCATTGCATCTTGTCGTAGCCGGGCGTCAGTTCGCGTATGGTCAGGCTGCGCTGCTCGCCGGTTTCGCCGTCTGTCACGATCAAACGCCGTTCACCGTTGGCGCGATGGCGAGCAAGAAAGAGTTCCTCCCCAAGCGCCGCGAACCGATGCATGTCGATTACCTCATGGAGTCGGTAACGTGGCTGACCGAGTAAGCGGCGGTCGAACTGCTCGGCCCCCAAGCTACTCGACCCATGCCGTAGGTCGGCGGCATCGGGCAATCCCCAGCGCTCGGTGCGAGGGAGAAACTCGCGCTCTACGAATTCTTGTTCTTCCCAAACTGCAGCCTGAATGAAATTGTCTTGTTCGCCGCCACGGTCGTGAACGAAGTAATGCAGCAATCGCTCGTTTTCGGTGAGCAGAAATCCGGCATTCTTGTGCGCCAGCCAAACCTCGCGTGCTGAGCCGCCATGCGCTTCGAGTTCAGCCTCGACCCACGTTCGATAGTCTGGCGAAATTTCGCGGCCGTCAGTATCGATGATCCGAGCCGGCGACGTGCTGTATGTACCGCGCGTCATAACGTAACGCAGAGACCGGTAGTCGGTGCGTGTAGCGAACGTCATCAACAAATCGGCGTGCTTTTTCGTGACCGGCGTTGCCTCGACGATCGTGCCCAACACGTCCGTCTGTAGCTCGTACTCTTTGCGCATGTTGGTGTCCTATAGCTCAAGGGACGCTTGCCGTCACAGGGCTCGTACGTCGTCGGAGCGCTGTCTACGGCGCATGGCATCAGGGGAATTTGCTCGTGGGGTACTTCTCAAAATCAGCAACGAACTGCATCGTCAGCCCGGCTGTCAACATCGCTTTTCGGCCAGATGCAACCGCCCTCTGAAACACGAGGGCTCCGAGACAAAGGACGATAAGCAGCACAATAGGAAGGACGGTCTGCGTCCATTGCAGAGCGCCCGACAGGTCCGCCTCAGCTTGCACTAGCGAACGGGTTATGAGCGCGCTGCCGCATCCAAAGACGGCTGCCGCGCCGGCCTGGAGCAAAAATCGCCGTCGGCGCTTTCGAGCGTCCAAATAAAGCGCGATCGCCTCCCATTGCTGCTTCGTAAAACTACCTTTATCAATCCGCATTAGCGCAGCTTCCTTTGGGTCAAACGTCACGCTTCGCGTCAGCCCTGAGCGCGTATACGAAGATCACCACCGCGAGGCCTAAGCCTATCGCTCCACCAATGCCACCGGCCCCTGAAACGTCGACCGTGGCGTAGTGCAACTCAGCGGCCCACAGATTTATCGCCTGTCCCACCAGAAGCCCGACGAGGCCTAGGGCCCCGGAGCAAATTCCGGCTAGAGCCGCGAAGCCGAAGATACGTAGCTGGTTGTCGTTCCAAGCAATGTCCATTTATGTCTCTGGTCTCTCTGTCGCTGGTTCCCTCGCCGTGCAGCCGACGCTGCGGTACACCGGCCACACTCATCCGCTCCCCAAAGGGAGAATGAGCTTGTTCGGTCCATGCCATATAAGGTATCGCTGAGTGTTTCTCGTTGTCAGTTGATGCGCTTCCACTCGGCGTAGATCGCGCCGAAGACCGAGGGGACCGCGTCGTGGCCTTCGAAGGAAACCGGTCGGTCGTCGTTTGGATAGCCCAATGCCGGAGACGCTCGCAACATGCCCAGCATCCTCGCGCTATGTTCGCCCTTGGACGCAACCTCACTGAGAATCTCCGACTCAATTCTATGAATCAGCGCCCAGGTCAGCGTACCTGCCGTCCGATGGCGTTGCACCGCCGCAGGCACGGCGTCTTTTAGAGCCGCATCCGCGGCATACAGCGCATCCATTCTTTCTCCCTTTAGTTGGGCAGTGCGTGCTTTCGTAACAGTGCCCTGATTGCATCGTCGACGGTTGACCGGAGCACATACTCCGGACCGTGCGGAAGCAGCGCGGCGAATGCTTCACTCAGCGAGTAAGCAACCTCGGCCACATCGCGCTCACGAATGATTACCCTAAGTCCAGCAGTAAGCTCGGCTTCAAGTTCACGATCGTTGATTCGGAGTTCGATAGTCGGCATCGTGTCATCTCCCTTATGGGCTGCGTCGCTTCCTTTACTCGTGGTCGCGAAGGTCCGACAAGGACTCATCGAGCAAGTCCGCCGCGTCGAAATGGAGCTGCACTGAGGCATCGGTTGGCGGCTCACCGTTGGGCATCTTGCGTGACTCAGCAGAGTCGCGCAAAACGTTGATCGCTGCCCGCAGAGCAAGCGCTGGAGTCAAATTGGACATGGTTCGTTTTCCGTGTTCAATCGCTCAGCCAGTTCTCGAGCTTGACGCCCGGATAACTGGCAAAGTCTTTCGTGTTGTTCGTGACGAGGGCAACGTCGAGCGCAACTGCATGGGCGGCGATCAGCTTATCGAGGTGGTCCTTCTTGCGCTCCCGAGTAGCTTCACGAATCGGGCCATAGGCCACCGCCGCCGCAGCATCGAACGGAGCCACCGGAATGTCCTCAATCAACGCGGCGAGGGTGCGCCGCTCTTTCGCCGGATTTGCACAAACGGCGACACCGTATTCCAACTCTGCATACGTGATAGCTGACATGACCACGTCACCGACAAAGCACTCCGCGAAGCGTTTTGCCACCTGCTCGGGCTGGTTTTTCATCAGGTAGATGCACATATTGGTGTCGAGCATGAAGCGCGGCATTACAGGCCCTCGCGTTCTGCTTGTTCCTGCTCGCCTCGTCCCTCGGCCATAAAGTCGGGGCTGAATTTGGCGAATTTCTTCAACACACCGGCGAGCGGTCGGCGTGCCGGTCGGATGCGGATTTCATCGCCCACGCGTTCGATCTCAAGTTCAAGGTCGCTGCGCTCATAGGCGAGGTCAGCAGGAATGCGGACGGCCTGGGAATTGCCGTTCCTGAAAACTCGCGTGGTCTGCATCTCGCTCCTCGTCGCGTGTGTACAATGGATGTACTATAAGCGATCGGCGCGCAAATGTAAATACGCGTGTGTACGCGACTAGCCGGGCCGAACCAATGAGGCGCAGGCGTTTGCGACTATTCGCTCGACGGGCCTCAGACTGGCATCCTCTTGCGTTGATGCCTGAAGGGCTCAACGAGAAGAAGATCTTCGCTGTGAGAGCGCGCCACCTATCCGAACGGTCGGCTTGCCAAGGCATGCTGCGCTTCGTCGACCTCAGATCCCGGCGGCCAAAGCATCGTCACGATGAACCGCGCTAGGGTTCCGCGCAGCTTCGCCTCCGCTCGCGCGGAATCCCTTTCCGCCTCCTGTGCCAGCTCGAGAACGACAAGGATGCGATCGGTAACGGTCGTTAGCGTATGCAGGGGGTTCGCCGCCGTCGCCGGTCCGAAGGAGCTTGGCGTGTCGGCGAGACCGGGGACAACGGGCTCGAGGTCGCTCGGAGAAAGGCAGTCGCCCTCTTTCAGCGCGAACAGCGACTCGGGGATGATCATCGGGTCAGCCGCCTGCACGGTGAACAGGACCGGACTGTCCGCGATTTTCATGACGCGCCGCTTCTGGCGCGCGTAGGCTTCCACTGCACCAAGTCGGAGATATGTCGATCGTCGATGCGAGAAAGCCATAGAGTCGGATGCGCGGACCTCGGCGCGAAAGGTAGATGCGTCCAATTTTACCCACGCGAAGCTATGTCGATGGTTTCCGAACTCGTCGCTGTACTTTTAAACCACCTTGGCTTTCTTAACTGCGTCGAAGCCGTCGGTAGCGTCGAACAGGGACCCGGAAATCTCGCCGATCAGTCTCGCCTGGCACTCGGGCGTAAGGCGCTCGCGGAGGCCAAACTGTTCCACTGCCGCCCGCAGGCTTTCGGCCGCGGTCCCACCGTCTATGGGATCGATCTTTCCGGCGTGAAAAACGGTGGCGATGCCATGACTGCGCAGAATGCGCGCAAAGTCTCCCAGCTGTGAAGGGAGGTGCGACGCTGACTGCCAGGTCGCAAGCTCTTTCTCAAGACGCTCGATCTTCTCGGCCATCGCTTTGATTGACGCGGATTCGGCTAGGGCGCTCATATTCGTGTTGTTTGTGGGTCAGTCAGCGGCGTCTATCTGGCAGCGGCTCGAGTTGTTATCTTCGTTCAGGCTTTCCGGCTCTAATTGCTGCGCAAGCGCTCACGTATCCGATGCGTCACTTGCCATGCCAGAAACACGGCGGGTGCGGAGAAGAGAAGGATTTGCCCGATCAGAGAGCCGGGCCACAACATCCGAGCTATGAAAGCCCCGCAAATAAGCAGCGCGACGAGTGCCGTCATAAAAACCTCCGTCTGCATTTTTCCTCCGGGTTTCCCATTGTTCGATCTTTTTTCGGTCAGTTCAAGGCCGAGCCTTGTCCCGGCGCTCTCATCAGCCGGTCGCGCCGACAGCCACCATCAACGCGATTGCGACAACTTTGTTTCCAACCATTTTCATCTGCCTCATCTCGTTTTGCTTTCACTCGCGGCCTGAACCGCGACATGACGTGCCAATGCCTGCCAACCCTTCTATCGGTTGCTTGACGCCGGGCCTTAGCGGTTCCGCTCCGTTCAGCGGCCGCGCTCACCCTTGCGAACCATACATCGCCGGCCATCGTCAGTTACGGGCGAAAGGCGCTCGAAAAATCGTAGCTTTCGCCCGCTCAGGAACCGACGTTCTGTTCACCATGCTCATGCTGGTCCGGGCTGGCATACCGAATTCGCAATAGTCCGCAGCGCGACCATGCAGTGGGCGGGACTCCACCGCCTTGACAAGTGCCTTTTCGGACAACACTGGTGGTCAACGATCCTGCGCTTACGACCGGATCGGTGACGAAACAATCAGAACGCCGCGCAGGCGCCTACGAATTAACGAGGCTTGATTTTGAAAAGATTGTGTTTTGTAAATCCGTCCGCCCGCGTCTCTGCGTTGACTGCGCTGACCATCGCCGTACTCGCTGCGTGCGGCGGCGGCTCTAGTTCCTCCGACTCGAACAGCACAAGTAGCCAAGCCGGCACTGGTTCCACAAACGCGGGCGATCAGACCGGCTCTCTGGCCTCGTCGCAGAAGGTAACGCTGCTCCCGCCCGCATCTGTGCCGCAGAATGTCTCTCCCACGGGGGACCCGACAGCGGACAGCATCGCATTTATGAGCGCGGTACGCCACAACGTCGGTCTCAATCAACTCACCGTTGACCAGCAGCTGGTTACGTCGTCGCTGAACCACGCCAACTACTTGGTTCTGAACCAGGCTACCGGGCATAACGAAACGCAAGGACTTCCAGGCTACACGGGGCAGTCGCCGTTTACTCGCTCAGATGCCGTGTTCGGTGAAGTTACGACAGCCGGGGACATTCGGGCTTTTTCGACATCGTTGACCGGCGTTACATCGCTATTCGACGCACCGTTCCACCGTTTTTTGATGCTTGAGGGCTATACATCGCTCGGTGTTGGCGCGTCGACCAGTGCAACGTGGGAAGCGGTCAACATTGACTTCGGCGGATTCACCCCGGTCGTTGGCGATACGCAACTTGTCGCGTATCCGTACTCCGGTCAAACGGGTGTGCCGGCTAGGTGGTTCGCGGCCGAAAACCCGAATCCATTTGCCAGTCAGCCGCAGTACCAGAACACCTACGTGGGCTATCCGGTGACGATTCAGGCGAAGCTAACGGGGCACCTGACCTCGGTAAGCATCAAAATCACTGATAGCGGCGGCAATGACGTCCCGTGTTTGCAACTCACGCCCGACAGCAACACGGAAGTGACGAACAGTGCCATGTGCATCCCGTACACCGCACTCAAGGGGAGCTCCGCGTATTCGGTTCATGTGACCGGCGTGCTTAAAGCGCTGCATGGCGACACGCATCCTATCGACGTCACCTGGTCGTTCACAACGGAAGCCATTGCATCAGCCAAAGTCATGGGCAACGAGAAGCAGTTCCACGTCGTGCCTGAATGACACGCAAGAGCAGGCCGCAACAGCAACCAAACTGAGTTGATCCCAAAAAGAAAGGAGCGGAGGCACCACCTCCGCTTTTAGGTTTGGATCAGGAGGAGTTGCTGTCCGCGGCTTCCCTGAGGATTAAGAAGTCATCCTTGACTTTGAGTGTGGCTCTCTAGCCTTGTTCATGACGCGACTGTTTCGCGTCCCTATAGTCACCTAGCGAGGCATTACATGGAACCAAAAAAGAAAGAGCCCGTCGATGCGATCAAGTCGCTCATCGACGTCATTCAAGCTGCATTCACGGCCGCATGGAAAGCGGTACTCCTCCTCGGCGGTCTGATCCTGGTCGCCTACTGCTACTTCGAGAGCATCGTGCCCGAGGGCCTGTCGCTCGGCGATGCATTCTTCCTCGCGTCCGCCGCGTTCTCATTCACCTGCATCGCGCTGGTCGGCGTCGGCTTCGGTGTCTTTTCGACGTTGTGGGCGCTCAAGCTTCTCGTTGTCGCGAACAACTTCCGCCTCAAGCGCCGCGGGGAGCCGCCGGCGGCTTCGCTGCATCGCGCAGTCGATAACGGATCGATGGTTTTTATGTCGTTTCTCGTGGCGCTCCCTTTGGCCTATCTGCTGGTCTTCGTCAGGGATCAGACTCCTGATGCACGCATGCACGCGACCTTGATGTTCTTTGCGGCGGTGGGCGCGATCACGGCGATCATCGTGCTGATCGTTCCGGCGAAAGTGCAGCAGCGCGATATTCGTCTCACCGTGGTCTTCTTGGCGATGGCCATTTTCGGCACGCTCGTAGCTACCCGCCCCGCCATTCTGAATCTGTCGATGGTTAATCTCGGCGTGCGCTCGGCGCCCGGCCAAGTTGTCATCTTCTCCGATGCTGAGCATACGCAGTTAGCCGCGGTCGCAGCGGCCAGCGGTGTGAAGGTCCAGTTCTGCAAGTTGCCCAACACGGATAAATGGGGCACGCGCGACGCCCGCGCCGTGTGGCATGGCGTGGGCGGCAGTTCGTATGTTCGACTCTTCGACGAAACAAACGGGTCGCGAGACGTTCTTGTGCGAGCGAACCGCGCGGATGTGGAGGTGATCCGCGGGGAGCGGACTGGCTTCGACTGCCCTCCGAAGGTGGCCACTGCTGCGGTCGGCAAGTCGTCATGACTCGCATCTACGCGACGTTGAGAAAGCGATACACCACTGAGGCATTGAAAGGCATGGGGTTCGTCAAGGACGGCGGACTGATGGTGAAGCGCGGGGCGATGCGTCGCGTTCGCGCGCAAGCATCGAGCCTCGACGGCGTGTGGTGGCGAGTGACCCCGCTCGAGCGCCGCTGGCGTTAGACAGCGCAGATAACGAAAAGACGCTCAAAAACAGGCGTCTTTCTAAATCCGAGGCGCGCCCACGGCCGGTAGCCTTGTCTTCGCTCATGAAAGCGTCTGCGCGGTGACCGCGCAACCGCTGCTGGCTCAATCGGCCGTTGCGCCACAAATCAAGAACTCACGACTACAACGAGGAACCATGAAGCTCAAAATGATCGGCATCGCCGCCCTGTCCGTTTTCGCCCTGTCCGCTTGCTCACAGATGCAGCCGGGCGCGCAATCCGCCAAGACGGCGGCGACTGGTTCCGCTGCCGGCGAAGCATCGCAGAACGCCAATGCAGGCCTGCAGCACTGCCCGGCGCCGCTCGGCACTGTCGCTATCGTCGAGGATACGGAAGCACCGTGGTACGGCCTTCTCACTGGTCAATACCAGCTTGGCTCGACGGTGCCAGTGCTCAAGCTGCTCGTCCAGCAAAGCAACTGTTTCGTGATCGTCGATCGCGGCCGCGCGCTCGGCACCGCTATGGGCGAGCGCGCCCTGAACGCGTCGGGCGAACTGCGCAAGACCTCGAAGATGCACAAAGGCCAGATGGTCGCGGCCGACTACACGATCAGCCCGAGCGTGACCTTCAGTAACCGTGACGCGGGCGGCGGTGCGGCAGGCCTGCTCGCCTTCGTGCCTGTCGTCGGTGGCGCCCTGGCGGGCGTCGCGGGCACGATGAAAGCGCAGGAAGCCTCGACGATGCTGACGCTCGTCGACAACCGCTCGAGTGTCCAACTGGCAGCCGCCGAGGGATCGGCGCGCAACGTCGACTACGGCATGCTCTCAGGCGTGCTCGCTGGCGGCTTCGGCGGCGCAGCTGGCGCCGGCGGCAGTGCCTATGCGCGCACTGCACAAGGCAAGGTGGTGGTTGCGGCGTTCACCGACTCGCTCAATAACCTTATTGGCGCTGTTCGGCAATATCGTGCGCAGAACGTCAAAGGCGGCCTTGGCAATGGCGGCTCTTTGCTCGTCAACTAACATGCTCAAGGGGCGGATGCACGATCCGCCCTATTAAGAAACTGATTAATACGCCGTTATTCCAGTCTCGTCAGACTCTCATTTAACAAAAAATGCGCCTCTTCCTTGCCATCATCGTCCCGTGGCTTCAGTTTTTCACGATCGGCCGCCCTATCGCGGGAATCATTTGCTTGCTCTTGCAACTCACCATCATCGGTTGGCTGCCCGCCGCGATTTGGTCGGTCTTCGCATTGAGCCAGTACAAAACCGACCGCAAGATCGAGCGTGCGCTAGCCAGCCGACCCTAGGCGGGCGATTGTCATCAGGTCAGCCGCCGTTGTCGGCCAAAAGCGATGCCTGCGCAAGATCTTGTTTCGGCTGCGCCGGCTCGCGAGGCGGCAAAGGAAACGGTTCCGCATGCATCGCGTCCGCTGGGTACAGTTGCAGAAACGACCGGGCTTCGTCAGTGCTCTTGCAAGAGAGCCAGTCCTCATACTCGGTCGGGGGGATTATCACCACCGACCGTTTCTCCGCGCCAGGCTTGTGAAACCGCTTCATCAGCGGGTGATCATCAGCATTCACCGTGAGCATCGTCATGCTCAAGCTTTTAGAGCCGTCAGTCGGATCCTTCCATTCGCGCCACAGACCCGCGATCGCCAGCGGCGCACCACCTGCCGTTCCAATACGCCAGCGAACGGCCTTGCCGGTCTCATAGTTAGGCTCATAGAACCGGTTGCATGGGATCAGGGCAAGTTGGAGCTTGTTCCACGCCGAGCGAAAGCTCTCCTTTTGCCCAACTGTCTCTGATCGCGCGTTCATCGTTGTAAATACCTTCGCGCCTTTGGGTATGAACTTTCGAGGGACCAACCCAAATGTTGCCGCATCGGTTGAATACGCTCCGTCAAAACGGCGGAAGATCGGTGCGTCATAGTCTTTGTAGATATCCCGCTTGTAGTCGAAGTTCGGCGCCGGGAACAGGCTAAAGACGTCGAAGCGGTCTTTCGGATTAGACTCGTAGCTGGTGCACACTTTTTTCCACCCTCGTTGCAAAACATCATAACGGCCGCGAATGGACGAACGCTTCTCGCGTCTCACGCAATGGCTTGTATCGCAACTCGTGTGCCGTGGCACCCATTTTGCATGATCTGCCGGTTGGCCTCGCCGCCTGTGTAGAATCCGACCCCTGTCCTAGGGAGACTCGAGTGTGGCCGGCCAGACAACCTACGCGAGAGGTTTTCATATGGCTGCCCGCTCGATCGCATCGATGACGCTTAGTTTCGGCCTTGTCTCGGTCCCGGTGAAGGTCTATACCGCAACGGAAAGCAAGTCCGGTGTCGGCTTCAACCTGATGCACAAAGACTGCGGTACTCGGCTTAGACAGCAATACGTCTGCCCCCACGACGGCAAAGTCGTCGAGCGCGCCGATATGGTCAAGGGCTACGAGTTCGAAAAAGAGAAGTACGTGATCTTCGAGAGGTCTGAACTTGAGGCGCTGGAAGCGAGCGCGAGCCACACGATCGACATTGTGTCGTTTGTGCCGACCGAGGCGATCGATCCGATATACCTCGACAAGCCCTATTACCTCGCGCCCGACAAACGGGGCGGCAAACCGTACCGGCTGCTGCAGGAAGCCATGAAAGACAGCGGCACGTGCGCGGTAGCCCGTTGGACGTGGAAGGGCAAGCAGCACATGGTGCAGGTGCGCGCTGGCAACGACGGCTTGATCCTCCAGACTCTGCTCTACGCCGATGAGGTCCGTTCCCAAGCAGATATCGGCATCGAAGAGACGGACATCCAGCCGACCGAACTGCAGCTCGCCGAGCAACTGATCGAGCAGTACCGCGTCGACAACTATGACGCGGCGGCGTACAAGGATGAGGAAAAAGAGCGCATCTTGGCTGAGATCGACAAGAAGATCGCGGGCAACAAGATCACCGCGGCGCCCGCCATCGAGCAGCCCGGCGCGCAAGTCATCGACCTCGTAGAAGCGCTGCGCGCCAGTCTCAAGAAGAAGCCCGCCGCAGCACAACAGCCAACGACGGCACCGCGCGCCGCACGGAAGACAGCTCGTGCGGCTGCGCCGTCCCCCGAACAGGCGGAGGTAACACCGGCCCCGAAACGCCGCTCGGTTCGGCGCGCGGCCACCGAAGATCAACCCGCACCAGCACGCAAGACCGGAACAAAGAGGTGACATGCCCGACCATGGCTACAGCCTTCGGGAAGTCCAGCGCATGCTCGGCGTCTCCCGAAGCGTCGTAGAAAAACTCGTAGCGGCAGAATTCGTCTCGCCGAGCGGCGAGCGGCGCGACTGGCGCTTCACGTTTCAGGACATCGTCATGCTGCGCACGGCGCAGGCGTTGCGCGTCGCGGGCGTCTCGCCCGTAAAAATCGTCCGAGCCCTCGACCACCTGCGCAAGAGTTGGGGCCACGAAGGGTCGCTCACCGGTGTGCGCATCGCGGCTGTGGGCGACCGCGTCGCCGTGAGGGACGAGGAAAGCGGCCAGTGGGACGCGGAGACCGGCCAACTCCTGCTCGACTTTGACGGAAAACCTGCCGCGTCAAACATCGCTTCGCTGCAGGCGCCGCTTGCAAACAAGGCTCGAGAAGTGGCAACCGGCCTCTTCTACCGCGCGCGCTCGCTCGAGGACGAGGACATCGACGCGGCTGAAGCGGCATATCGGGAGGCTCTTGCGCGCGCGCCCGACTATACCGACGCATCGCTGAACCTCGGCGGCATCCTTATGGACACTGATCGGTTCGACGACGCGATAGCGGTCTACCGCGAAGCTTTGCGCTACCGACCGAACGATCCAGTGTTGCTCTTCAATGTCGGGGTCGCGCTGGAAGACTCAGGGCGCTTTGGCGAAGCATTACGATCGTATGAGCTTTGTATCGAACACGCGCCGGACTTTGCCGATGCACACTTCAACGCCGCGCGTATCTACGAAGAGCTTGGCGACGCGGCGAAGGCAATCCGCCACTTCAACGCATACCGCAATCTACAGAAGGGTTCGTGAAGCGGTCAAAAAACAGACACGCAATAGCCGCAACAAAGGCGAAGCCCCGACCGATGATCGGGCCGGGGCTGCGACTACCATCCTAACGCGACAACTTCGTACCCTCTAGCCTAGTGCTTCACGCCAGGGCCAACCCGCTGAAAAGCAACGACTTCCCCGCAACGACAAAATGCTAAAACGGAGCGATAAAACCTGAGGCGCGATCGTGGCAACCGCTTGTCCGGGTAGGTGTCAAGTTGGGCCGGATCTCGGTTACTGCCGTTCTGCGACTTGTGACTTGCGTCTCATCGCCACAGAAAGAAGTGTACGGGCCCTGCGAAAAGTACCAACCGTCGAACAGAGGCAGAAGTAGCGCTCTTTCCGCCATTAAGAAATACGCCTTCCGGGCGATGAGGCGGAACGCAGGCGAAGCCTCTTGAGCGGTCAGCGCAGGCCGACCGCCTTTCGCATCGCCACTGTAATGCCTTGCCGCGTGCGGTGGAATCCGTCCCACGGATCGGAGTTGAGCGAACGCATGCGCTGCGCGGCTGTTTTGATCGTCCACTGATCGGCGCGGCCGATGTCGTTCAGCTCGTCCCACGCGATAGGCATCGACACCCCCATGCCGGACCGGGCGCGCGCTGAGAACACCGCGACCGTGCTCGCTCCTTTGCTGTTGCGCAGATAGTCTATGAAGATCTTCTTCACCCGGTTCTTGGGACCAAGGACAGCAGAGAAGCGCTCGGGCATCAGCCGCGCCATGTACCGGGCAACGGCGTGCGAGAAGTCCTTCACCTCGTGCCACTGCTGCCGGCGCGTGAGCGGTACGACGATGTGGAAGCCTTTGCCGCCGCTCGTCTTGATAAAGCTTTTAAGCCCGATCTCGTCAAGCAACACCTTAGAGAGCGTCGCCGCATCGACCATCATCTGCCATGAGAGTTCAGGGTCGGGGTCCAGATCGAGGATAAAGCGATCAGGATGGTCCAGGTCGGGCTGCACGGCGTTCCAGCTATGCAATTCGACCACGTTCATCTGCGCGAGGCCGATGAGCGCTTCGTGATGGTCTACAACGAGCAGCGGCGGGTGGCCAGGGTGCATTTCATTCGGCAGCCGTGTGACGCCGGGGATCTTCGAGCGCTCCTCGTGCTTCTGAAAAAACAGCTCGCCGTTGATTCCCTCAGGTGCGCGTACCAGCGACACCGGCCTATCCTTCAAGTAGGGCAACGCGAACTCCGCGATCTCGTCGTAGTAACGAACGAGGTCAATCTTCTTCACGCGCGCCACGTCGTCAATGATGCGCTCGGCGTTAGACACCTTCACGCCTGCGATGACGACCGGTCCAGCACGGCTGGGCGACATGCGCGAGGCTCCCTTCGCCTGGGGAAGCCTCTCCGGCCCATCGACGTCCACGACCGTCTCTTCGGTCACGGCCGTGGCGGGCTTGTCGTCGCGCATGCCTTGGAAAACGGGATGGCGAACCTCGCCCGACGGCGTCCATTCGAGAAACGTCGCTTCAACGACGAGTTCAGGTTCCAGCCAAACGAAGTCGCGATCCTTTTCGCGCAGGGGCGGGTTGTAGAAAGGCGGATCGTCGCAAATCAGCTTCACCGCCTTCTTTTCGAGCTCAGCAAGCGCGCGCGGCTTCAGTTCCGCCTTCACGGTACCAGCGAACCGCAGGCTGCCGTCTCGCTCATGCACGCCGAGCATCAGCGACCGCATTCCGCTTTTTGCGCCCGCCAGCCTTGTATAGCCGCCAACGACAAATTCCTGGCGCCTTGAGCATTTGAGTTTGATCCAATCGGTCGAGCGGCCCGAACGGTACGGCGCATCCGCGCGCTTGCCAATGATGCCCTCCAGCCGCATGCGGCACGCCGAGGCGAGCAGAGACTGAGGGTCCTCGGTGAAGGATTCGCTGAAGCGGATGCGCTCGCTCGACGTTTGGGCGATCAACGCGCCGAGCAGCTCTCTGCGCTGCAAGAGCGGCACTTCCCGTAAGTCACGACCGTTGAGAAAGGGAATGTCGAACGCGAAAAATGTCAGTTGCGCCGTGCTGCGTCGGTCGAACGCGTTCTGCAACGCGTTGAAATCTGGAATGCCAGTCTCGGTGAGCACGACCACCTCTCCGTCCAGCCAGGCATTGTCGACCGGCATTTCCTCGATCGCGGTCGCCAGCGCGCGCATCTTCTCGGTCCAGTCGTGGCCTCCGCGCGTTATGAGCTTGACCCGCCCCGAGTCAAGCCTGCACATCAGGCGATAGCCGTCGAACTTTATTTCGTAGCGCCAGTCACCGGTCGCGGGCGGACGTCTTGCGAGGGTTGCGAGTTGCGGCGCAATTGTCTCCGGAAGCACACCCGCGGATGAAGCGCTTGGGCGTGTGGACCGCTTTGCCATTGTTGAGGCTAGTTCAGAACCCAACGCCCACGCCGACGCCTACTCCCGAACCGAAGCTGCCACCCCCGACGCCAACGCCGATACTGGGACCCGGCGTGTAGTAGCCGGGATATGCCGAATCACTGTAACCGTACGGCGGAGCGGTGACGCATCCGGAGAACGCCACCGCAAACGTCAAAATGCCGAAGAGTTTGAGCATGGTCATCTCCCTTGTTGGGAAACCTAGCAAGGCCTGAGCCCGTTTCGGGGGCGGCATCCCGCGCAAACCTCCGAGCCTTCGACCGTCGAGTGAGGGCGAACCCTACGGCGCACCCCCATAGCCTTCAAAAGTTTTCGTCGAGCCAAGCTTTCGCCCACGCAATTGCGCGCTCGTGAGCGGCTCCCTCAGTGTCGAAGTACCCAATGTCCGAAAAATGAAAAATCTGACCGTCATCCTCGTCTTCCCAAGGCGGCCTTTCTACCTCGCACCACGAATGCCAGTGGTGCCCGACCTTATTGGGATGAGAGTCGATGGTCCATTCGCGGTATTCGACTTTCATGTGTCTCCCAGTGTCTGCGCTCGCCTAGCGCCTGGACGAGATCAGCGCTTTTCGAAGAGCAACGGTGCATGGGGCTCAGTACTCAGTGCCGCCCCGCTGGTGACCAAGAATCGGTTACGGTCCTGACCGACTATCCAATGCGGCACTCGTCCACGGCCGCTCCATGTTGCACCCGTTACGGGGTCTTGATACTTAGGGTGTGCCTCAGCATATTGCTCGCCAGGCCTGCGGCCCATAAGTTCGCTCAGACTGATGTCGTACTCGCGCATCTTCTGCACGATCTCAATCAGTGCGAGTCGCATCTCTTTCTCACGGGCCTCGCTAAGAGCTTTTTCCAATGCGGCTCGCTCGGCAAGGAGCGTCGTTACCTCAGAACTGATATATGCCATCGTTTCCATCGCGTGCGCAGTGAGCGGCTGTCCGCCTACTTCGCGCGCCGAAATTCTTTTGGGTTGTAGACTGAACGCCGCCAGTCATGCTCGAGCTCGGCCGCCTTGGGCGAGCGAGCTACGTATCCGGCACCGAAACCCGCAACCCCGCAGACAATACCAACAATCAGGCACAGTTGCGTCGGTCCGAGGGTGGTCGAGTTCGAGGCTGAGCCGGGCAGTATGAGGGCGAAGCCAATCGCAGCTACGATTGGGAACAGGCCGAGCAAGGCGAGACGAGGGAGCGACATTTCTGATGTTGCTTAGCTTGGACGGATGCATACTCGACGCAGTAGCCACCTCGCCGGGAGCACGACATGAATCCAATCTTTGATGAAAAAACGAGAGACGGCGAGCTCGCCCGTGCGCTGAATCTCGCCCTTCACGCGTTCAGCGTTCACTCCGGTGCAGAAGTGATCATGGAGGGCGAACGGTTCGTGCTGAATTTTACACGGGAGACCGCTGCGGTCGTGCACGCACTGCAACTGCTCGGTGTGCAACCCGGCGAAACACTGCCCTCGCCTGACTTTGATGATTTCGACCTCGCAAAAAAAAACGTCCCAGGGTTTTAGCCTGGGACGTGTTCAAAAGCTTGGTTGCGGCTACGCCGCTTCTGCAAAGAGACTCAACTGCGTGGTGTCATAGCTCAACAATGCTTGATGCTCGTCGTCGCCGATGGCGTTCTCGACCAAATGCGCGTCGAGTTCTGCCGGCGTCAGGTTCAGACGCTGAGCGAGTCGCGAGAAGTACTGCCCGCGTTTGGCCATGTCCTGATACCGCTGGGCCATGCCGGTCGGCAGCTTCACGATGCCCTCGTTCAGCCAAAAATGCGCTGAATCAATTGCGTCGCGATGCTGCGTGTCCAGCATAAAGGCGGTGTCGTAGGCGCATGTGACGAACAGGCACGCCGCTTCCGCATCCACCTCGAACTGCGAGGCTTCCTCGAAGTAGACGGTCTGCTCACCGCCAGTCGTCCTCGCATATCGTCCGGGCCGACCCGGATGCCGGTACGGATTCCACTGCTCTGCATCGAACGAGCGCAGCCCGACCGACGGAGCGTCACGATCGTACCGGCCGACCGGATACCAGCCGTGCAGCACGATGTCGGTCTTCGGCAAGCCGTCGAGCTTCGGAACCGGATACCGGCGCCCAAGCACGTTCACGTCATGCCAAACCGCCAGCGCCGGAAACGCATGCGGCGCGTAGTGATGCATCGACAGAAAGAAGTCGATGGCCACCAACTGCTGCGGCGTCACGAACTCGAACTGCGGCTCGCACAGCATCCGGTTCTGCTCCGTATCAGCGATAGAACCATTAGCGAGGTCGGCCGAGTGCGCTTCAGCCCGGTCCCGCTCGGCCGCGTCGATACTGGTCAGCATCTTCAGAAAATCGATACGCGTTGCGTAGCTGTACGTGTCCGCCTGAATGCGCGTGTAGCCTGCATCGCTCAGGGACCGCCCTACCAATTCGCGACGCGGCATATCCCACTGGATCGCGAGCAAATAGTTGCGGAAGTCGTTCAGCGGTCGAAGATGCCCGTACTGCTCATCCTCGATCATCGCCTCAAGCGACTTGTCGCGATCGCCGCTGACAAGACATATGGCGCATCCAAAACGACTGCCACAAGAAGCCCTAGCCCCGGAGTCGCCCACCACGACACCACACGTTCCACCGTTCCCTGCCCGATAAATCTCGGACAGGCGATGTATCGTGCGCGGCATCAACGGCGACGGAAACGGCAGGCTTTGAGCATCCGCCAGCAGCGCGAGCATCGTCCAAACATCATCGGAGGACCATTCGCTTAACGGGCTGAGTGTGAGCGCCCCGGTTCTGCTTCTCACCGGATGATCGGCGTTATCGCGTCGCTCGGTCATTGCCACCGCACGTGAGGTACTTTCATCCCTGCGCAGGCCCAGCACCGTTATGACTTCGCGAGCGCCGTCATCTGCCGCCTGGCGTTCGAGCAATGTTCGAAGGCGACCTCCCGGGCGTACCTTCCAAGTATCCGCGCATGCACGGGTCCGTCTACCGTCTCGGACACCGTTCTCTGGCGTGCGCGCCAACGTTCCCCGCCCTATCGTCGAGACGACGAATTGGCTTGCCAACGAAGGCGTCGTGACATGGGTTTGCACCGGCAACGCCGACGCTTCGATGTATAACTGCAACTCGTCCAGCACGGAGTGAAGAAAGTTCGCGATCGTTGGATTCTCGATGGTCGTGTCGGCCGATTGAACGTGGTGGGCGATCGTCGTGCCGCCGGCACGGCGAATCGCCTCAACCATCAACACCAGCGTACACGTGCTGTCCTTGCCGCCCGAATAAGCGCAGCTCAGGCTATGCCCAAGTTCGATGTATCGCTGCATGACGCCGATCGCAGCTTCCATCTTCGAAACAATTTCGTGTTCCATCTTTTTCGCTCCAAGAAAATAGGAGCGACCCATTCGGGATTCGCTCCCGAATGGGTTAATTGCTCAAGTCAAATCAAGACGTCAGCCGTCGCGCGTTGCGCCTCTTCAAGGCCGTCGTGCGCTGCTGCGAATAAGTCGCTCTGCCGCGTTGCACGATCCAGGCGCGGCAGCGTCTTCGCATACCGGCTCACGCTCGTACCGTCGAAACTGTCCGCACCGGCGGCCGCGCAGATGCGAATGCGCCGCGCCGAGTTCACGCGACCGACGTGCAAGTAGCAGTGACGCCGTCTTGCGAGCGATCCCCAAACGTGCGCCGTCTGCTCTTTCCAATCTGTCGAACCGCCAATGAAGATGCCGACAGCAGGCGAGAGAAGCGAGGCGAGGTCTTCGACCTGCATACCGTTCTGAACGGCGATCAGCATCCGGCACGGCATCCCGCGAAGTCGTTCCAGCCACTTCAGCGAGTAGTCGAGGGAGGCCATGCCGCCCATGACGATGTCCGGAAGGACAAGCCAATCGGCCCGCTCGCCGAGCCGTTCGACAGCAACAGAAAACGCGTGCTCGTCGAAGGGCTGACCTTGCTGGTAAGCGGTCCAAGCGCCGTTATCTAACGCATAGCGATCGAAGCCCTCTGTACGCAACTCGCCCTTGGCCGAGACCAACAAGCGCCAGTCGGCGCCCTTCAGTGCGGCCAGGTTGCGGCGGGTGCCCGTGCGACTCGCGTAACCGACGAGCGGCTGCCGGTGCATGGCGATCCGTTCTTCGATCTCCGGGTCATCGTCAGCAGAGCCATCAACTCCGAAATAGTCGGCGTAAGCCATGAAGGCTTGCGCGTAGCCCGTCTTCTGGCCACTGGCGTATTGCTCCAGCCACGGCGGCGTCATTGGCGCACCCCGTTTTGGGGTTGCACTCTGCCGCCGATGATCAGGAAGACCTTCGTCTCGACGTTCCGGACCCAAGGGCGAACTTCACCCGCGTGAGTCGCGGTGCCGGCGATGTAGCCAATCGCCGCTTCGAGGTTGGCAAACTGCTCCGGCGATGCGCCCAGCTTCGCTGCTTCAAACATGAAAACACTCCACAGAAAGAACGCGGAGCGACCCTCGCGGGTCGCTTGCCCGCAAGGGTTGAAAAAAGAAATTAGACGGCTATTTGTGCCACTTACTCGATCAACTTGACGCTTTGCCACCAGCGACCGCCCGAAGGCAGGTCTCTGACAAAAGCGAAGTTCTCCGCTTCGTCGCGCGTAAGCTCGATCAGCCCGCCCTTCAAGATGGCCGCCTGGAGATAGACGACATTCGCGAGGGCGAGGGCGCCGTGCTGTTCGGCGATGCCGGTCAGCGTTTCGACTGCATCCAGCAGTTCCGCATTGAACCGCTTCGCGTCAGCGGCGAGACGCAGCGACACGTCAGCGTCGGCGATCGCGCCCACCACCGCATTGCATTGGGCTTGCGGGTCGTCGGGCCCGTACTGCTCGGCTTTGATCCAGCTTCGGATCACCAGGTCGTTCAGGACGTCGTCGACGAAATCGGTGCAGGAATAGGCCATGGAAGGCTCCAGTCAGAAAGTGAGGATAAAGAGCCGCTGTCAGAGGCGACGCAGACGGCCGTTATCGAACGCGGACGCACGACGCAGGTCCGGCGGCCGCGGCGTTTGCGATTGCGCAGTGGCCGGTGCGGCTTGCTGCGTTGGCGGCTGGTGACGCACCGCGTTCGAATGAGACGGACTGCCGGCTGCCGCGAGCAGAAGCATCAAAAGGTTTGCCATAGTGGATAGCGCCGAAGGGCGCGAGAAAATGAAAGAGGAACGAGAAGCGCCCCTTGTGGGGGCGACTCCCCACAAGGGTTAATAGAAGATCAGGCGGCAAGCGCCTGTACATCGATGACTGCGTCGGCCTCTGCCACAAGGTCGGGCGTTTGAGAGATGAAGAACTCCCGTTGATACCCGCCTTGGCGCAGCACTTCGCGTTTCATACGCATGAACTGCACTTTGCGCTCGGGATCGAGCGGGCCGTCTGACTCGTCGCTGAACAAGGTCTGATACGGCTGACCGGTGTTCTGCGCGAGATAGAGCGCGATGCCCCGCGTGAGGCACTCGTTGATCCAGACCTTCTGACCGCCGGACATGACGGAGACCGACTTACTGCTGTCGGACTCAGCGTCGTGAACGAGGATCTCGAAGCCCTCTCGCAGTTCGCCGCTTGCGAGCGTGCGCTGCGTGCGGATCTCCACTGTGAAGCGCATGCCGTAGCACGCGAGCAATAGCTCGTTGACGGTGTGCGTCAGCGCTGGACCCGCGTCATCGATGGTCAACGCGATCACGCCGTCGTTGCCCAAGCCCTTAGCCAGCAGCTTCCAATGAGCAATTTCGTCGGATAGGCGATCGGCACGAGACTGCGTGGCCGAGAACTTCTCCAACTCCAGCGCCAGGGCTTCCGCTTCGGCCTGCAAGACACTCTGCGCGCGGATCGATTGCTCGATTCGACTATCCAGTGCCGCGACGGTCTCCCGGTTCGCTGCGATGTCGCGGTCAAGCTTCGCAATCGCTGCCGTAGCGTCAACCGAAGCGAGTCGCCCGACCTCCTCGGTAATGCGCGCAAGCTCCGCTTCCATACGCGTCTTCTCAGACTGGTACTTGGCGGTACGTGCGGCACTTTCCTCGGCGATCGAACGCAACTCAGCTTGCGCCGCTTCAAGTCCCGACACGGCTGCATCGAGCAATGGCTTAGTGGCGGCAAGCTCTGCCGCCGCCTGCAAGGCGCGGCGCAACTGCGCGGCCGCATCGGTGATGGCGAGCATCTCAACACGCTTCGCCGCCAATTCAGCCGGCACCAGTGCCAAGGCTTCGGCCTGCGCTTTCTTCTCGCGATACTCCGCCCGAAGATTCGCCACCGAAACACGCTGCACCTCCGCTTGCTCTTTCGCTTGAAGGGCTTGCGCGAGCAGCGGACATTGCGCATGCATCGAATGACCGACGCACGGCACCTGCTCCGCCACCGCTGCCTGCTTGCTCAACGTGTCGAAGTGCGCGGCTTTCGTCGTGCCCTGGTTCATCAAGCTGGTAAGCGTTGCATCGAGCGTCGTCAACGTCGCGCGTTTGACCTCCAAATCGGCAATGTCGCGCTGCAGGGGAGCGAACCTCGCTTCCTCGCGCGCAATCGCCAACTCGGCCTCCTCGCGCTTCGCCGCCGCACCGACGATCGCCTCGCGGCGAGCCAGCGTTGCTTGGTGCGTGGCCACGGTTCGACTCAGCACGGAAACGCGCTGCTGACAACGAACCGCCGCTGCTTGCTCGTCGCCGGCCGCGCTTTTCAGGGCACGCCCCAACTCGTCGCGGCGCACGCCCAGCTCTCGCAGGCGCGCTTCGGTCGTGGCCGATTCGCTCTGCTTGGCCGCAAGCGTCGCCCGCTCTTGAGTCAGCTTGCTCGCGTGCTCAAGCGCGGCATCGCGTTGCTCCCGAGCGGCACGCAAGGTGTTGCCCTGCGCGACGATCGACTGCTCAGCGTCTGCTTTACGCTGCCGCTTCCCGGCGAGCGCGCCAAGCTCAGACTGGATGCCGTCGAGCGACTTGCCAAGGACCTTCGCGACGTCAGCGGCTTTCGCCGACAAGGCTTTCAGGTGATCGATGCCGAGAAGTTCAGCCAGCAGCGTCTTGATCTCGCCCGCGCCGTACGACGCGAGCGGCCGCCGGTTTTGAGCCGAAAACACGCTCGTGAAGAACGTTTCCAACGAACCGTTGATCGCCTCGACACAGCGGTTATACGACTCCGCCTTGCCGTCCGACACCGTTCCGTCAGGCAGGGACACCGGACGCCACGTACCGTCGACGCCACGATAGGCAAGGTAGTACTCCGCCTTGCCTGTCTTGCCGGGCTTGCGAAAAGTGAAGGACGAGCGATATCGAATGCCGTCGTGCTCCCATTCGAGTTCCTTCAACGCACTGGTGCCACAGATGTGATCCCAGTACGAGAAGGCGTCGACCGACAGCTTCGACGCGCGCGACGGCATGATCGGATACGGGTGCAAGTTGTCCATGATCGTTGTCTTGCCCGCCCCGTTAGGGCCGGTCAAGGCGATCAGGCCATCCGGCAACGCCTCCAAATCCAGCGTGACGCTTTCGCGTTTCATGCCATCGCGCACGCCAACGAAGCCTTCCAGTGTCAGTTTCAGAGGCCGCATGACACGTCCTCCGACACGCTCATCGAAGCCGACATAGCGGCCATCTGCGCATAGAAAGCGTCGTCGTCCTCGTTGGGAAACGGCTCGTTCATCACGACCGACGGCATGGACTGCACCGCTGATTTGGGCGCTTGAAGCGTCCCGTCCAGTGCGGCCGCCACGTTGTCGCAGACTCTGCCGAACTCGCGACGCGCGTTCGTCAAAAGCTCGGACCAACCGCTATGCCCGGTGAGGCTGCGGATCTCGGCAGGCGACCACTGGCTTGCATACCCTTCCTGATACGACCACAGAAGGTGCTGCATTTCAACGGTCGGCGTAACGGCGATCTCGCAGGAGCCGGGGGTCGTGGCGATCAGCAACAGCGTCTGACCGAACTGCGCCAGCACTGCGCCGCGGTACTGGCCGAACGGCTGATGCTGAATGGCAGCGGTGAAGCCTGCCAGATCAACTAACGACTTTTGAAGATCACGCGATGAGCAGTCGCCCAACGCGAACGTGCGAACCCAGTTCGGGCCAGCGGGATAAAGACCAAACATGATGCACTCCGTTTATGGTGGGCGGAGTGCGGCCCCGGTAGGGATCGCTCCCCGCCAGGGTGAAAGAAGAAATGAAACCGCTAGAGAAAGGTCCTGCCACTACTTATCGATGCGTCAAAGACGCGGTGAAACCTCTGTTTCGATAGCGACGTTGATAGTCGGCTATCGGAACACGGCTTGCGTGTTCAAGCAAAGGAGCCGTACTGGCCTCCCCTGCATGCGCGGCTACCTACGCCGCAAACAAATCATCGTTGAGCCACGAAAGCTGATCTGCCGAAGCCGACTCGACGATTTCCACCGTCGCATCTGGCATGGGCAGTGCATCGTCGCAAACATCGCCATCCGGAGCTACTTGGGCCGTCACCGGCGCAGGCTCGGATATGCTCGACAATGCGTCAGCGTCGCTCAGTCGCGCCAGCACGCCAGCGGCGATTGCCTCCGCGTCCCCCGTTTCCAGCAGCTGCAGCCGGTCAAGCAAGGGCGCCGGATCAACATCAGCGTGCTCGCACCACCGCTCGAGCTTTCGGTCAATCGAGGTTTCGAGGCTGATGCCTTGAGCGCGTGACCGGACGACGGGAAGAATGCGAGCTTCGACCTTCAGCTCGGCCGCGTTGCCGAACAGCGCCGCGATCGCGTCGCGGTCCACTGACTGTTTGTGCTCTTCGTCGACCTGCCAACGAATTCGCACGAACTTGTCGGTCGCATCGAGCGCGATTGCCGTCAGGCGCTGCATGTCGGGCGGTCCGTCAAAATCGACGCAGATGGTCTGCCGAGAAGGCGTAACGACCAGATCGGCTTGCGCGCTTCCCACCTCGACATTCCAAATCAGAAAGCCCTTGTCGCCTTCCTCACCGTAGTGGAATCGCCCGATGGAGCCCGGATAGGCCACGACTCGCCCCGCTCGCTCCCATTGCTGCGCTTTATGGATGTGCCCAAGCATGAACGCATCGCATTCGGCCTCGAACAGACTACCAAGCGAAAATTCGTGGTCGAATCCCGCCATCGTCACGCCGTGCTCGGTCGTACAACCGTTGACCGTGCCGTGGGAGACCCCGACAGTTCGAATTCCCGCGGCTCGAAGCTGCTGGTTGATGCGCCCTGCAGCGGCAAGATAATCACCTAGCACGGCTTCAAGACCCGTCCCGGCTTCCCTGGCACCAACGGCGGCCGCCAGTTGCCCCTTGTTGACCGTAGGCAAGCAGGTGAACACGACATCGGCGCCGATCGCGAGCACCTCGCGCAGCTCCTCGGCGGAGTACACAGGGCCGCTCGATGGATAGAACCGCCCTTCATGTAGGCTCACCTGCTGGACACGTTCCGCCACATAGATCTGATGCCTCGTTGCCATTAGTTCGAAATTGCGTAGCGTGCCCGGCGGCTCATGGGAGAACGTGCCCTGCAGCATCAAGACCGGCATGCTGCCGCTCAGCCCGTTGATGCGCCGCGCTAGCCGGTTCAACGAAGGGGCATGGGCGTCGAGACGATGGTCCGTCGCGTCGCCCGAGATCACCGCAACATCGGCGTGTGCGAGAACCGCGTGGTCGGTGGCAAAGCCAAAGCACCGGTCCGACTCTTCGAGGTTTCCCGGCGCGTAGTGCAAGTCAGAAAAATGAGCGATTTTCAAAGTCGCCTCCTAGAAATGAAAAAGGCCACCCGAAGGCAGCCAGTGAGTGTCCATGCGCTCAACCAGGTTGGTGGAGCGCAAGCAAAGAAAGTTTTAGGAACTGAGCGTGTCGCGGACTTTCATCAGCGCCTTGCCCAACAGGTTCTGGCCGCGCCACTTCGATTTGTCCGTGATGTCGGGATGATGCTCGCCTAAGCCTACGCCCCAGATCACATCGTAGGGACTGGCTTCGACTAGCTCGGTGGGCGCGGTTGCGAGCAACAACGCCCGCAAGCCAGGATGCTGCGCAAACTTCTCGCGGCACCCGACATAGACAATCGACTCGCGCTTGGCCTTCCATGTTTCGAGGTCGAAACCTTTGACTTTGCGTCCGAGGGCTTTTTGTTCCTTCGGCAGATGCGTGGCTAGCACAGCCTGAGCGATGTCCTCGTCGCCGAACAGCTTGGCTTTCGAAAACATCATGAACTGTTCGACACTGACGAAATCGACGTCGTGATACGAAAAGCGGCACGGATGCCAGTTGCTAAAAGCGTCCTCCGCGCCGAAGAACAGCGTGAAGTTGCCGACTCTACGCATCGGAATCTCCTTCGCATGAACAAGTAGATGGGCCGCCGAGGCGGACGGATTCGATGCGCATGTACAGCGCGGTCGAAAACATTTGAGCAAGCGGTTCTTGCTGAAATGCTCTCATGCGCGAGCGAGAAAGGCTGTGCGACACGGAGAAAGGATGCCAGCCCCCGAAGGGGGACTGGCCAAGGTTAGACGTAAGCAGCTTGTGCAATCGCGTCCTGAATTTCGACGTCGAGCGAGGCGGGATCATCGAGCGCGTTCTTGAGACGTGCATTCATCGCATCGACATCAGCGATGCGTTCGATCCAGCCGCGACCGTAGGTCTGGTGCGCGTATTTGCGAAAGCCGTTCTGTCGCTCCGGCTGACTTAGGCCCAGACGATGCAGCAGGTCGGACATACGGTGACGCTTGTCTTCCAACGTCTCATCGGGGTCGGGCGAGTCGTCGTCATGACCAGTTGCGCCGTCGATGCCCGATGGCTCTCCATCGCCTGCCCGTTCGGCCCCGGATTGCTCCTGCGCAGGCTGAAGGACCGGATCGCCAATCGACTGTACCGTCCCGTCTGACTCCAACAGCGCCGCCGCACGACTGGCAGCATCGAGCGCCGGTTGAGCCTCGTCCGCGCCGTCCAACAGCGCGCCTAGGTCGATATCGGCATCGAGCACCGTCAACATCTGCTTCTGACGCACGGCCTGGCCATTGTCGTCAATCCGCGTGATGTCGAACTCTTTCTTCGAAAGCCAGAAGCGCGTACCGGTGAGCCTGCCACGCGCCAATGCCACGGTCTGCATCGCAGAATACGCTTTCTGCAGCACGTAGATGGAGTTGGTCGGCAGCTCGATCAGCCCGAGTCCCTTCACGTCCGGAACTGCAAACAAGAAGTTTGCGGTCAGGTTGCACTTGCGGTCCTGATACTGCGGACAGACGTGAGGATCACAGACGCCATCGGGAATGTCGTCGTCTTGCCGGTGAACGACCAGTCGCCCACCGAAGGATCGTCGCGCCCGCTGTGCGCGTGCGTTACGCTCGACCGGCGCGTAAGTCTTGCAATAGCGTTTGCCGTCGCGGTCGTACTCCGAGAAGTACTGTCGCCCGGTTGTCGTGTACGCGGCCATCTGATTCGGCACATTGCGCAGCCAGTCGTCGAACGCGAACATGATCGGGAAGCGGTATAGCCGCAACCCGTGACCGCGATCTTCGCCATACAGCCGCAGGATCTCGTCCGCCGTGTCGGGATTCGAGAAATCCGAGCGTCTGCAGACGAAGTAGTCGACGTTGCGCGGAATGAGCGCGTTGCGCAGCTTCAGCGACGTTTCGAGCACCTTGCCGATCGCTTCGAACGACTCACCCGCGGCCACCATGTCGTTATAGAGCTTGACCGCTTTTTCGTTGGCTTGATGCGCCCGCGTGAGCACCTTGATACCGGGTCGAATCTTGCCGATCGTGGGCGGGCGAATAGCTCGTTCTTCAACGAGACTACGCGGCGCGTGATCGAACATCTGAACTACTGCATTCATGAGGGTTTCCTCGCGAGAAAGAAGATGGCGTTGGTCCGCATCGTTTCGGCCTGAGATTGCATCTCTCGGGCTGCCGCACTGCCGCGACGTTCGCTGACATGTGAAATGAAGACAGAGCGCTCTGCGTCGCTGAACATCGCGACTCGGGCTACTTCGCACCGCTCACGCCACACAGGGGACGTGGTGTCCGCCTGCTCGCGCTCGGTATTGATTTGATGCTTGATGGCCTCGGCGATACGTTGATTGAGGCGGTCGGGCAATAGCATGGAACAGCACCTCCGTTGAGAAAGGTCCGGCTCGCGCAAAAGCGACGGACGAAAAAAAAGCCCGCTCCGGTGAGGGAGCGAGCTTCGTGAAATCGATAGAGACCTACGCGCCACGTCCCTTCCGGGGACGTGGCGTGCAGGGAGCGGCCGGCATAAGCCCGGGTCGCTCGATCAGAGAACGTAAAGTCGTTCTCGCGCAGCATGGTCACGCCGCGCAACAGCCCTTTTCGGAATTACTTCCGCCGCAGGAATCACGGATCAGCCAACTTCGATCGTTCTACCCAGATCAGGCTCTGGAGAGAGAACACCCGAAAACCCGGGTTCGAACGATGTACCGGCGCAAATGAATGCGGCTCAGGGTACGAGTATCACGGCTGAAATTGGGGAGTGTGTAGCGAGCACACTCAGCACAAGGAAGATTTCCACACCGGTAGCTATCCGGTCGGCGCATGCCAACGCACGGGGCGGGCACGACTTGCAGAAAAAAGATGGACTCCGGGCTTGGAGTCGAGGTCGATGCGTCGGCGACGCGGGGAATGGAGTTGAGTATCCGGGTTAATGACGTGCGCGTGCGCTTGAAAGCTCACGAAATTCATATAGCTTTCGCCCGTTCGACTTTTGCCTAATCAATGAAACTCTTACGTGAGAGAGAACACAGACATTCCGAAAATACCCATGGCTGTTACTGACATAGAAGCGCCCGACGAAGACCCAAAACGGACTGCTGCGCGCGGCAACGAGAGCGCTGCGCAAAGCGGTCTTCGTCCGTTGAACCGACTGACGAACGACAGTCGTCTCGCACGCATCAACGGCGACACGCTCGCAAAAACGGAACTGCCCTACTACTCATTGTTCGCGCGGGAATTCCTGCGCGCCGACTTCAACTTCGCGGCCGCAAAGATGACCGTTGCGCGCGGAGGCAAGCTCATCGCGATCGAGTCTGAGTTCCGTACGGCCGAGGCGTTCATGAAGAAGGCGCTCGCATGGGCGGGTAAGTTTCCTGGTCGACGCGCGCCGACGCCCCCCGAAATGGTCACACTTGAGATTAAGCACGCCATGTCCGGCCGCCTTGTCCGACTCCTCACGATGTATGACCAGCTTTTCCTGAAGACGATGGAAGCGCTGATGCTGCGAACCATGACGGCTCAGGTGCGCCAATCCGCGCTCGAGGCTGCCGAGGCACGCATCAATCAAATCCCTTTTTTGTGCATGCCGGACAACGACCGCTTTGCGCCAGAGGGTGTGCTGCTTCCTGACTCCGATCGATCTCACTGACATTCGACTTGAACATCCCCTGCGCTCCCGTCCGAACTCGCGACGGCGCTAGAACTGCTCGACCTACCACAACGACGGGAGGACCCCGCATGGACTTACGCGAAATTCAACGACTGCATGCGCAGTTCACACCTGACTCGATGACCATCGATCTGCCGCGACAGATCGCTGCGCTTCCGGCACCGGCCAACCTGACGGCGGACACCAGGACACCGACGATCAAAGTCCGGCTTCCTAAGGCGCTCCCTGTCGCTCGCCGAAGCCTCGTCGCAGTCGCTATTGCCGCCGTCGTGGCCATGGCGGGTATGGGAGCCGCGTCGTTGTACAAGTCGGTAGGCGCAACCTCCTCACACGACGTGAAGAAGACGGTTGCTCAAACGCAATCCGATCAGAACGAACCGGCAGCAACGGAAGGACTGCCAGTCGTCGCAGCGACCCGCCCGATCGATGCAGAGCCGCCTCATCCGGTAGCGCTCCCTCCTACGCTGAAAGGAAAAGACGTCGCTCCTGCTGCCTCGATCGGTCTGACGGCTGACCAGTTCAAGAGTTCGTTGGGCACCACGAACGAAGCGAGCGCGGCCGCCACCAAGGCCACGCCTGCGGTCTCCAACGATGATCAACGAGCGGCTGCCTCACCTATTCATCAAGCGCGTCGCGAGACGGAGCCGGCTAGCCAGGCGCCCACAAACCCCGCGGCCTCAGTGACGCCTGCGCAACCAGCGGCACAGCCCAGCACCGAAGAACACGCGCTGCAGCAGAACGCGGCGCCTACCCGTGCGCATAGCTACCGCCACCGCTCGCATTCGCGCGATGAGCAGGTAAACGATGGCGACACCGCGTCGGCAATAAACAAGAAGTCGGCATTTGCGAACCGCGCCGGGGCGAACGAAGTGCAAATGTTTTAAGGAATCGACACCATGAAAACCGAACTCAATATCACGCTTATTGCGCGCGGCTGCGCGATCACCGGCGACATGGTCGTGGATCACGGCATTTCGTTCTTCGGGCTGCTCGACGGCGGCATCATCTCGACGCAGGGCCTGCTGCACATCGGCGAAGGCGGACTTGTAAAGGGCTCCGCGCAGGGCGAGCACGTTCGCATTGACGGGCGCGTCGACGGGGATGTGCACGCTCGGGGCTCGTTGGAAATCAACGGCCAAGTCTCGGGCGACATCTTCTACTCCGGCACGATCCGCCTTGGTCCGCGTGCGTCTTTGAACGGCACGCTGAAGCGCGTTGCCAGAATGCTGACGATCGATGCCGAATCCACGCCGGACGAAGGGCCTATCGCCGGTCCGCGCCTGGAGGACGTGAAAGGCCACGAACGCGCGGAATCAAATGTGACAGAGCTCTCTCGCGCAATGGCCTGAGCCTGCATAAAACCCGATGATTTGCCGATAACGGGTCAAAGTCTCTAAGAACCCTGACCATGAAACCGATTGACCCGATCTTCGATTTCGTCACCGTGACGTGGGACGCGGCCGCGCAAGAAGCAGCTTTCGAAGGACACTGCTTCTGCATGCTCGATACCGGACGACTTGTGAATAGCCACGCGATGCCCGCTGATACGCCACACTGGAACCGTCCTGCTTACCGTTCTGTCGCAATGTATAAACGAGCGTTGCAGCCTAGACGTTGAAGGAACGAGCCAAACTGGCCCCTTCGCATATCGCGCCGATATGCACTACAGCCCGCCTATAGCGGGCTTTTTTGTTTGTTGCAGCGGTCCACCATCAACACGGCACCGGTGAACTCGCAAGTCCAGTCACTACATATTCGCGTTTGTACGGAATGGCGAAGTTTCGGCCAAGGTCTTTGCGAGTCCGCAATTTCCGGTCAAGCACCATTCAGAATTCAACAGCCGTGGTGGGTTCGCCGCCGTGTTCGGATGAGTCGCTTCAATAACGAATCGTTAGCGGCTCCGGGTGATGCTGAGTGATCACATATGAGCTACCGACCGCGAAGGCCGTGATGGTGGTTACGTACGGCGTGCATTGCGAAAAATTGGGGTTTTGATGCGACGACTGAATGTGGACCGGCCCAGAATCAGCGTCGCTCGCGACATACACGGTCACATCGGCGCCCTGCCGTACGGCAATCGATGGGCGCGGCCCAGACGTGTAGAAGAGCACCGGCGAGCCACTGCAGTCAGAAGAAGGGTATGCGACTATTCCGATCGATCCCCATTGAAACTGCGTGGCAGAAGCTCGGTCGTCGGTGCCGGCTCGAGCGATCGGGACGAACGTGATTGCCCCGTTGATCTCTATGTAGACGCCGTTCTGGCTTGCATCGGACACGAGTGGTCCAACCTCCCTTCCCTGCGCATCAAACACCTTTGGGGCATGCCTGTCGTCGCGGTGCTGATGGCGGTCATCGTCGCCCGCATGGGCGGTCAAAGCAAGCGTTGCCAGCACGGAAGCAATCAGAATCGAGCGCATGGTGTCTCCAGTCAGTAGGTGCCACGAGCGCCATGACTTGGCCGCCAGGCAGCCTGAAGAATAGGCGGGCGACGCAGCGCTTTCAAGGAAGCGCGTTGAAGACAATCTCAGGCAGCTGTAGCCACCGGTTGAAGTTCCGCCTCAACGACAAAGCGCGACTCGAAGTTCTTGGACGTACCCGAAATCATCAACGATTCACGAGCGCGCGTCATGGCCACATAGAACAGCCGCCGCTCTTCTGGCTCCGTCGACTTCGGGTCCGGGACGATTGTCTCCTCGCTGCGCGCGATCCAAACGTGGTCCCATTCGAGCCCTTTCGAGCTATGCATGGTCGTCAGGATGAGCGCCCCCGGCGTCGGTTCATTGTTGTCCTGGCGCAAGAACAGAAGCCGGTCGGCGAAACTGCCCGACAAGCGCGACAAGACGTCGTTTGTAGCCTGAATCGCCCGAATCGCTGAATCCTTCTTCGCGTATTTCAGCATCCACTCGGCGACGCCCGAAAGCGTCAGCGAGTAGAACTTGCGGTCGCACAGGCTCTGCCATTCGGCGAGCCGCTTCATGAACTCGCGATAATTCGTCGCCACGTCCTCTGGCAACCCGAGCTCGACCAACTCAGCGCGCCCCTTCTGCGTCAGTTCCGCACCCATATCGGCGTGAAGCGCGCGTAGCTGCTGAGCGGTAAGCCCAAGGTGCGCCAAGACCGCATCGAGGCCGGTGTCTTTGATTCGCTCCACGATTTCGAGCAGATTGCACATCAGCGCGCCCTCCGGGCGGCTCAGGACGGACGCGCCCGATGCACGGTAGTACTTGATGCCGTGCGAGCGGCAAACGGACTCAAGGGGGTCTAGTATGCGGTTGGTACGCGCCAGGATCGCACACGATTGCCCTTTAGCGAGCAACGGCGCGAGCACCTCGACCGCCGCGGTCGCCTCTTCATATTCATCTGGATGGCGGGACGTTTGCACAGTGCCGCCCGGGCCCTTTTCCGCACGCAGCACTTTTGCGATGCGGTCGACATTGTTCCGAATCAGCCGGTCCGCTGCGCCAAGAATCTCTGCGCGGCACCGGTAGTTGCTGCCCAAGACAACAGGCTTCGCGTCGAACGCTTCGATAAACGATTCCATGCCGCGATAACCGAGCGCCTCACGGAACGCGTAGATGCTCTGGTCGTCGTCGCCTACGACGGTCACGATCGAACCCGCCTTCGCATGAAGCTCGATCCATCGATATTGCAGGGGGTCGGTATCTTGAAACTCGTCGACGAGCAGATAGGTGAGCGCGTATGGGGCGATGGTGCCGTTTTCCATCCCCTCGACAGCGAGGCGCAGCATGTCCTGAAAATCAATCTTGCCGTTACGCGCAAGCGCGTCCTGATATGCGTGGTACAGCTCGCCGTCGGCAGTGTTCGGGTCGCACCGTCCGAAATTCGTTTTGATCTTCTCTATCGTTGGAATGACGTCTTCTGCCTTCCCTTCGCGCCCGAGTTCTTGCATCACGCGGATGAGTAGACCGAGCCGATCGCCATCGGAGGCGATATCGAGCGCCCGCGAGCCGGGGCGTTTCAGTTGCTTGAACGCGAGAGAATGGAATGTGCCTGCAATTAGGCGTTTCTTCGCAGACTCGCCGGCAGCGGCCAGAATCCGTTCGCGCAATTCGAGCGCGGCTTCCTTCGAGAACGTGACGGCGCCGACCGTTGCGGCGCTGTCTTGCAGCAATAGGGCTGCTTTAGTGGCGATCGTTTTGGTCTTGCCCGCGCCCGGGCAGGCGATCGCCACGCAATGCTGGCGCAACTGAGCGACTTCCCGTTGCTGGGGATTCAGTTCGTCCAGCATCGCGCCTCCTTAGTTGCCGCGGACCGTCGTCATCAGCTTCAGGTGCGTCATGTACCCGCGAATGCCAAGCGGGTTGAAGCGCTTGAGGAAGTTGACGGCTTCATCGTCAACGTCCGACTGGTCGCGAAGGCCGTTCCAGACCATGAAGTCGAAGTGATCCATCGCCCGGTCGAACTTCATGATGACGCCCAGCACGCGCATCGAAAAGCGCGAGTAGGCCTCGACTTCGATGTCCATCGCGGGCATCGGGATCGTAGGCTCGAACACAAATTCCTTGTTCGCCCGAAGCTCCGCTTCCTTTTGCTGGCGGAAGCCTTCGGCGACGCGCAGTTGCTCGTCAACGTAGCTCTCGATACCCCCGAGCAGCTTTTCGAGCGCGCTGTTGACCACTTCCTTGTCGTTCTCGCCGAACGTCGAGCGGCCGAAACGCTGCATGTTGATGCTCATGCGGTTGATGTACGGCCACCATTGTTCGAACAGCGGCTTCAGACGCGTATGGTTCAAACGCACGCGGGCGGTCACGACTGCCGCACCGGAAAGCTGGCGGTCCAGCAACTGACGGCCAATCTCACGGCGGCGCTTGATGATGGAAATACGTTCCGCTGCCGGAAGGTCGCGAAACAGCTTGCGCGTCTTGGCGACTTCCGCTCGCTTCATTTCGGCGTCGTCGGTGGAGATCACGCCTTCTTTTTGGAGGCGGTCTGCGTCGGCCTCCATCTGCGTCAGTTCGCGCTCGAGTTCGCCGTCGTCCGCGCCGTCGGTCGTGAGTGGCGGCTCGGCCGTACCTTGTTCAAGCGCGCTCAGCGCCACTTTCTCTTCACTGCCGGGTTCGACAACCGTGCTCATTCGCCATTTCTCCTGTCTGGACCGCATGGGTCCCGTTTCATCTTGGGGGATTAGGCAAGCGAAGCGCGTTGCCCGTATTTAGCATTGTTGCGGCGCCTGCAGCCAGCGGAAGGTCGAAACGGTGACTATTTGAAGCGCCTTTGACCCGATTGACCGGCGCGCGCGTGGGCGGGCAGCTGGGGACGGCGGCAATGCGGACGGACCAGAAAAAGCAAAAGCAACGCTATCCGGATAGCGTTGCTTTTGAGGAATGAAGCGGTTTTTCGTGAGCTTTTGAGGCGTCGCGCGATTTCTTTTCCTATCTCGACGACTGAAAAGACTCGGCTGCCTTCCAGAGAAGACCTCCGAGGAGCGCGGCGACGGCAACCCAGTAGCCGACCAAGACCGGCAACGGAACCACCAGCACCGCGAACAGCGTCCCGGTCACAATCAGCAACCCGTGCCCGGCCAGATGGAAAGACAGCGGACTCACGAAGCCCGCAGCCGACGCTTTGATCTTCCTGCGCGCCGCACCGTCGATGAACATGCCGATCGCAAAAAGCAGCGTCCCGACGATCCACATCTTCATCACCATCGCGCGGAATAACATCCGGTACACCAGCAGCCAGAAGTTCTCGGTCCACGTATGCGCGAACGACGAGAACCCGCCGTCGTCCAAGCCGCCTACCTTTCCGGAGGCATTCAGCGTGCGGTGAAGCAGCCCGCTATCGACAAATGCACGGCGGAACTCTTCGTTGGCGCTGCGCATGGCGCGGTCGACACGGTCCTGCCCCACCGACTCAACTAGAGAATGTGTTTCCGCTTCCGGCACCTCGAATAGCTTGCGCTCCGGGATGGCCGGCATGACCGCGATGGCTAGCACCGGCACGAGCAGAAACCACACCTTGATGTGCGAACCGAACCGACTAGCCATGCAGCACCCTGAGCAGCATGAGGGCAGGCACCGCCACTAGCGCCATCAGTCCGCCCCAAAACAGCGCCGGTCGAAATTCGGCGATCGTTGCCAACGCGTAGCACCGGGCGCCGGCACCGTGAGTGAATTCCTCAGGCACGGCCGCGTTCACATCGCCGTCGAATGCCGCAGCAGTGTCGCGCGCCCGCTGGGCCGTGCGCGGCTCAACTCCCGAGAGCTTCGCTATGATCGAAACGGTGAGCGACATCGTATTCCTCGAAGTAACGGCGGAAAGCTTCCCCTTGAAGCACGCGTGCGGCGAGCTGGAACGCCGCAGTGCGCTCGGTGATCTCGTCCGGACAACGCTCATCGACCATTTCAAACTGGTACTCGAAATGGCGCGCTTCGAACGCGGGGATCGCCTCGACCATTGGGCACCACACGGAAACCTTGTCGCCAAACCGCGCGACAAGACGGCGAGCGTACAGCGATTTCGACGGCTCGAACAAGCCTTGCATGAACGCGATGTGCTGGTCACCAGTGCGCTTCGCGCGCCTGAAACCATCTAGCGCTGACTCGATCATCTCCGCGGCCAGCGGCCCTTTGTCTCCCATAAACCGCTCCCCGATGAAGTCGGCCACGCGCGAGCACGCGAGCTCCAGCTCCGGTGCGACATTGAAGACCGCAACCAGCCTGTGCGAGAGCTTGTGATCGCGAATGATGTTTTTATATGCAGCGGACATAATCTTGTGTTTTAGCCTTCGATGATAGGAATGCGACCCTGATACACGGCACCGCCCGAGATGCGCATGAAGTACTGCAAATTCGGCAAGCTGTGAAGTAGCTTCACGGGAATGAGCGGCACCTTCTCCAACTGAATGGACCGGGACTGTGACCCGCTGAATTCGAGCGCATGCGCCTCAGTCGTGGTATTCGTGCTGTTGGACACGTTGACTACCCGAATCGCGGTCTCGCCGACTTTGTCCGAGAACCACTTTGCTGTATCTGAGTCCTCTAGTCTAAGCACCACCTGATTATTGAGGTTACCCAAAACCTGCAGCATTTTCGCTGCATTTCCGAGTTTCGCTTCGAGGTCGGCACGCGCCTGGAACGCGACGAACGCCTTAAATCCCGCACCGCGGCCTTTGTTCAGAATCTGTATCACCTGCTCGTTGATCGCCTCTGCGATCTCGTCGATGATGAGCACGACGTCGGGCTTCTCGGCATAGAAGTTATAGATAGCCCCGCACACTGCCGCGACGTCCGACAATGCCATGGATGCGATCGCCTTCTGGACGATGTTGTTCGATAGCGAATCGAGCCCCATGTACAGGACCGCCTTCTGCTTGATGATCTTGTCGATATCCCAAATCTCGCGCTCGTCCTCGAAGTCGTCCGCTTTCGGCGCGAGCATGAGGCCGGTTTCCCCGGTCGCTAGCATCTGTAGGAGCGGCAAGGCCGACGCGATGATCTTCATGTAGTGCTCGCGGTCGTGGGTGTGCGTGGCGATCAACCCATCGATCGTCTCGTGCCCCCGGTCGTGAGCGGCAAAGCGGTCGAGATACAACTTCACCATCCCGTCAATCAGCGAGGCGTCGTTGCGGCGCTGCGCGTCTTTTACTGTCGCGGTGACGGTCAGTTCTTCCCAATCTGTCAGGCCGTTTTCGATAAAAAATCGTCGCAGCCCACGGTCGAGCAGATTGCCAATCCCTGACTGTGCGTATTTGAGAATGGAGCGCAAATTTGGCTTGTCGCCCACATACAGCTCGCCTTTCACGGCGCGGTCGATGAAGAGAAACGCGAAGTCACGGAACTGGCCTTCTTCCATCAACTGCGCGATGCGCGACGGGATTTCCGACGGCTGCGACCAGTTTTCTAGCGGGTTCAGGCGGATCGACTCGTGCGGCTTCGCCTGATTGAAGTACAGGAATTTGCGCCCGGTGCGCTCGCATTCCTTCTCCACGCGCTTTTTCCACTCATCATCGTTCTTGGGGTCGACGATGATCAAGACGTCCTTGGGGTTGTGGATCACCTGCGTGGAGATGACTTCGTAGGTGCGGGTCTTTCCCGCGCCAGTCGTGCCCGCCACCAGCGTGTGTCCGCCCATGGCCTTATAGTGAAACGGCACCTCGACCTTCTTCTGTTCCATTCCGTGGATCCACGACGAACCCTGCGGCATGCGATCGCGAATGCTGTCGCGCGGGCCGAATAGTCGCTCGATGCGCTCCTCCACCGTCCGGCCAATCTCGGTTTTCGGCAGCCACTTGGGCAACGACGGAATATCGGTTACGGGCATCCGCAGGATTTCGTGGGCAATCTGCGTATGTTTCTGCGTCCACTCGTATCCGATGCCCAGATACATCGAGTCCGCTCTTTTCCGCATCGCGTTCTGCGTGGCGAGAAGCTTCTCGATGCGAATCTTGCTCAGCCATTTCGTTGAGATGGCCATACGAAAGCTCAGTGCCTTCCATATCTGGAGCGCACGGATCGACAGCAGGGCCGCGCCGGCTAACGCGAACGCCCAGCCGTAGGGCATCCCCGAGACCAAGATGCCAACGATGACGATGGGCCAGACGAGAAACGGTCGAAATTCGTAAATCGGACGGAAGTGATTGACGTAGTTCATGCCGCGGGTCGCTCCACGATGAGACGGCCGGCGCGCTCGACAATGCAGATGTCATTGCCGTGTGCGCGCATGAGGAGACTGCGCTTCTTGAGTTGTTCGACAAGGGTATCGCTCGTGATGCCGTATCCGCCCACGAGCCGCTTCTTGACGGCCAGGCCCTTCTCTTCCCACGTCACTTCCGCCTTTCCGGTCGCGACGTCGCCAGCAAGAGCTTTGAAAAACTCTTTCAGCATTGCAGCGCCGGGGCCCAGAAGTTCCGTCAATTCTTCGTCAGACGGCCCGACCCTGTTTGCATTGGACCTCGCAGGACGCGCTGCGGCGGGGTCGACCGGCGCCGGACGCGACGCTGGCGCGCTCGGGCCGGTCGAGGGCTCAGGCGCAGCCGCACCTGCGGCCTGTGCTTCGCTGCGCTCCAACGCATCGAGCAACGACTGAGAGAACTTGGGCGCAGAGGCGCTCGCGTGCTCGGAGTCGGCCGTTGCTCCAACAACGGCCGACTGCGGCTCTGAGGTAGTCACCGGGGGTACAGACGCCGTCGTGGCGCTCGACTGTACCGGGTCCACCGACGGATCGACACTGGCCGGGGCGGGCGACGCGACGAACTGCGGCTCCAGGGCGAGCGCTACGTGCACGGCTGAGGGAACGTCATACTTCACCGGCGCGAACACGGCGCGCTGTGCCTTGCGCTCGAAATCCACTGCAACGTCCATCGCCTGGCGCACGACCTTGTGGACGAGCGGCTCGAAGCCTTGGGGGCTGCGCTCCGGATTGATCGCGTTGAAGAGGTCGTCCAGCACCGCTGTGTCGAACCCGGAGAGCAGCTCGGGAGAGATGACGGTCTGGGCGAACATGGCGGTGCGCATGCGCTCGTTCTTCAGTGGCGTCACACGCCGCTCAACCGCGAACTGACCGGCCCCGATCCACGTGCCAAACGCCCCGTGCGCCGCCGGGTTCCATTTCGTGCGGTCGGAAAGCCGCACCATCTCGAAGTGACGAAACGGCTCGTCCAACAGCGAGCACGCAGCGGCCAAGAAGACCGCGTAGTTGTATTGAGGCTCCAACCGGCGACGCTTATCAGACGTGAGGTCAGCCGCGAACTTCTGCCCACCCGCAAGCCGCATTGCATAGAAGGTCGATTCAATCGTCGCGCGGAATGCACCGCCCGGCTCGCAATGCAACTCGGGCGTCAGCGGCATAGACGAAAACCAATTCGCGCAGCGGCGTAACACTGCAAGCCACTTACGCGCGAATTCCGTCTCAGTGCTCTCGTTAGCGCATTGACGAACAAGCTCAATGCGCTTCAGGTGCGTAGCGAATAGGTCCTCGGCGAGGATTGCTTCGTGTGCGGCGATCATGGAATGAAGCCCTTTGCCAGCTTCAGCGCCGCAGTGCCGGTTGCGCTTGCGCCGCCGCCAAAGATCGCCGCAAGCTTCGGAATCTCGAGCGACAACAAAAGGATGAATATCGCCAAATTGAAGACGTACATCGCATTCACCGTTGTTGCCCCACCAACGCCAGACGCCTTCGACACCGCGTCGCCGATTGACGATCCGACGAGCTTCATCAAGATCGCAACGACGACGACATACATTCCGGCGCTAATCATCCAATCCAGCCACTTAACAAAGTAGTTGCGGGTGTAGGACGAGAAAGCGAGAGCGATCGCAATTGGCCCCAGCACGATCCCGATAGCTGATTGGATCTGGCCCACTGCCGAGTAGTAGATGAAGACGATCGCCGCCAAGCACATGAAGAATGCGGCGAGCAACATGACCGCCGCATCAGACAAGACCGCCGGAATGTTCAAAATCCTAATTGACTTCAACTTTTCCTTTAGCCCGTCAAAGATGACGCCTGCCAGATGCGCCATCTGGCCACCCGTCGAGGAATCCGACGCGCCACTGATATGTGCCGCCAGATCCTTAAACCATGTCCAGAAACCGCTCGCACTCGACGTGTAGCCGAGGTAAAGCGCGACGAAGATGCCAAGTACAGCGACCTCTTCGAATAGATTGACCCAGGCAGAAATGGGGTGGTGGGTACCGGCGAATCGAATGCCCAGGAGGACCAGCGAGATGACGCCCAAGCCCCAGGCGAACTTGTTCGCCTCGTCCATCACGCCCGAACTTGCGGTGATCGCGTTGGGTATCAAATTGCCTACTAGCGAATCTATCTGCGTGACTGCCGTCTGTGCGCCCTTTCCGAAGTCGCCATCCGGACTGGCGAGCGCCGCCGCGCCAGCGGCCGTCGCAGAACCCGCCGAGGCATCAGCCGCTTGCGCGAACGCGCCAGTCTGGAAGATCACCATGGCGACGATCGTAACCAGGAGCAGGACAACTGTCCTCAGCGTGACCATTGATGAATGTGCCATCACTGCCCCAATACTTTTGACGACCCGATTTGAGCGTCGAAGGCAGCGCGCTGCTGGTCCTGCTTAGCTTTGAGAGACGCTTGCGCCGCATTGCTCGCCTGCTGATCTACGACCGTCGCCGAATCCTTCACGGCATCGCTTCGCTGCTTAGCTGCCATCATCGTCAGAAGGTCGCTGTTCTGACTGGAGATTATGTCCAGCATGTGCGTGGTCAACTGTGCCGTCGCTTCCATCGTCGGCGACATATTCAGCTGATCCTGAATTTCCTGCCGGCGCTTGGCGAGCGTGCTCACGTGCGAGATTACGTCGTTGCCCTGCTGGAAGAGTTGCTTGGCCGTCTTGTCGTTGTTCTGGAGCAGCGTGTTCTGGTCCGTGAACCACTGTTCCGGCGTCTTGCCCGACTGCGTGATAAGTGCCTGAACTTTGCTTGCGTATTCCGCATTGTTTTGCAGGCCGCCATACAGGTCCTTGAGCGCATCCGTGTATTTTGTCAGGCTCGAAATATCGCTCGTGATGCTGTTGAACTGCGCCAGCATCGCCGCAGGATTCAGGTTGGTCGCCTGCTTCAACTGGTTGAGCATCATTTGGTACTGGTACACCAGGTTCGAGTCCTGATAAACCTCACCCTTCACGGCGGCCGCCGCCGTCATCGTGTTCTGAATGAAGTTCGACGCGTCGAACACCGGCATGTTCGCGTTGGCGTGTTGCACGAATCCCAGCGTCAGAACGCCGGTGGCTGCGACGCAGCGGAGCAGTTTTTTCATCATGGCGATACCTTTATTTAATGCGTTCAAGCGTTGACGAGCACGTCGCGCACGTAGTCCTCCCGCCAGTGCGGGCTGCCTGACTTCACGTGCTTATCGAGGAGCGCCTGCGCGCGACCGTCCGAGCGCAGGTAGGCAAGTGCCTCCTTCGGGAACTGCGCCTGCAGCATCCGGCTCTGCTTGGCCGTCACCCACAGGTAGTCGCGGTTGGGCACCGCGTCGGAAATCATCTTGATCTGGTGCTGCGTCAGACCGAACACGTCGCTGTACAGCCCTTGGTTGTTGATCGCGTCGCTGTTCGGCAGGTAGATGATGTTCGGGATGTTCTCCTTCAGAATCTCGAAGTTCGGCACGCGAGCTACCTGGCCAAGCGACTGCGTGGCCATCAGCAGCGTTGCGTTGAGCTTTCGGATCGTCACCGCCCAGATTTCGAGGCGCGCGTAAAACTTCGGGTAGGTGAAGAAGAAGCCTGCCTCTTCGATCTCAATCACCGTGTACCGCTTGCCGTCGAGGATTTGCGCGATCCGGTAGAACGCGTAGTCCATGAACAAGGCTGCGGCCACCGGGAAATTCTGAAACAGGTCGCCCATCTCGATCGACAAGTCGTCCGAGATAGCGAAGCCGTCTTCCGCGTGGTCGAAGAATTTGCCGTTCTTGTTGCCCTCGGTCCAGACCTGAAGGCGCTCGCGCAAATCGGCCGGCAGCAGCGTGATCAGCCCCGAAAGACGCCACTTCTCCGGCGGAAAGCCGAGCGCGAGCGTCCGGATGCGCTCGTAAATCTCGGTCTGCTGCTGCGGCGTGCAGGTGTAGTCCTCGCCCTCGATGGCGAGTTGCACCCAGTCCGCGACGTAGGACCAGTGCTTCTCTTCGGCGATCAGCGAAAGTGGATTGACCGAGGTCGCCGCTTCAAAACGTCCCGTCGCGTCGATGAACCGGCCACCAGCGAGCAACGTGGGAATGCGCGTCGAGCGGTCCTTGTCGAAACGGATACGCCGTGCGCCGTGCCGCCCGGTCTGCGTCATCAGGTAGTTCAGGAACACCGACTTACCGGCGCCGATCGGGCCGACGACCAGCGTGTGCGCCTTGCCGCCCGGATGGTGCAAGTCGAAATACTGGAGCGTACGATGGCGGGTGGGCAGACACGTCAGCGGGCCGGTTTTCGTACCAGACTGCTGCGTCAGCCATTCGTTCACCTTGGAGCCCTCGCCTACGCTGCATAGCGGGGCGATGTCGGAGACGGCGGGCGTCTCAACGAACTGCAGGCGTCTTTGCTGGTCCCATCGGCCCGGCAACGTCGCGCTCCACGAGGCGAACAGGTTCGTCTTTTCGAGAATTACACCGAAGCCGGCGTTGCCGATGACGCCGACCACCTGACGCGTCGCGTCCTCGCACTCCTCGGGCGTGCTGCCATACACGACCACCGAAATGTTCGCGAAGCCGTATTGTTGGCCTTCCGCGTCGAGCTTCGCCAACGCGTCGCCCGCTTCCTTCGCGAGAATCTCACGGCCTTCGTCGTTTTTCTGCTCTTCCTTCGTTGCCCACTGCTTCAGGATCGCGACCGGATTGAACGCAGCGACTTTATAGAACCCTCGAATCTTCTTGATGTAGGCGCTCGCTCGCGATGTGTCGAGGAATCGGAACATCACACAGACGTCCAATTCCGCGTCAACCTGCGAGAGGACGTCGAGCGCCGCCTCCTGAAAGCCCATCCACTCCTTGATGCCGATGATTCGGGCGTACACCTTGCCGTGCGCCGATTCAAACATCAGCTCGGTCGCGCCGATCGTGACTTCCGTCTCGGTCAGGTGGGTATCAAGCATCGTGACCGGGTAGCGCACGCGACGCTTGGGCGTCGACGGATTCGCACGCTGATGCAGGAACGACAGCACGTTCTGAAGCTGAAGCCGCTTCATCTTGAGGCGAGTAACGCCGCCGACAAAGCCGTCGATCACCGATTCAAAGCGCTTGATCTCGTTCTGGATCTTGGTCAGGTCGAACGCGAAGGCGCTTCGCGCGAGAATCGTGTCTTTCGCGGCTTCGAACATCGCCACAGCCAGGTTCTTGCCGCCGACCGTCATGTGATAGCTGATCTTGTCGAAGATCCGCGAGATGCCGGTTTCAGGCGTGAACGCCAGCGCGAGCGAGTGCGAGTTCTTGAAGTACTTGCCGCTGCCGATAATTGCTTGATTGATCGCGTCGACGCGCGCATCGGCCTCCGACGCGAACGTGCCGTCCATGCCACCGCGCACGCGCCGGTGCGACATGCGCCACCACGCGGTGATCCGGTGGTCGAAGTTGCGGCATGCGTGGTCGAGATTGTCGCGGGCGGCCGTGATGTCGCCGGGATTGGGCGAATCAGCGTCGATGCCTTCGAACTCGAACACGGTCAGCAGCGACCCGTCCTTATTGAGCACCAATTCCGGCGTGACCATCGTGGCCCACGGCGCGATCTCCTGCACCGCGCGCTTGGTGAACATCATTTTCAGCATTGCAGGTCCTGATCAAACCCATACGGGCGCTTGAAGCGCGCGCTAAAACGGCTGCTCGGTCCCGGCTCATAGACGTCCGGGTAGCGGTTGTACACGAGCATCACGATTCGCCACCACGGGTCAGTCGAGCTTTTCCAGCGCAAGAACACATGCACCACCACGCCAACGAGGAGGAACGCCGGGCTCCAGCTCGTGTAGGTGAGCAGCGCCGTCATCGTCCCGTTGAAAATGGCGAGTCCCCGGTCTGCCCCGCCCATCTGGCGCGGCAATGAGAGGCCTCGACTAACCTTGTGCTGGCGCATATCAGCAGGCGTTGGCCATGTGGAAGTGGCTCTGCATGATCGGCACGGCGACCGATGCAATGCCGAGGCCGACGAGCACCACCGAGAACGTCTTGGCGATATTGCTTTCCGAGTTCGCCACCGCGACGCCGCCGAGCGTGATCAGCACGATGCCGATGCCGTACAAGTACGGGCCGCTGATTAGGTTGCTGATCGTGCAGATGATGTCCGTCAGGCCTGTCAGGTTGGAAAAATCCCCCGCTGCCATAGCGGCCACCGACACGACGCTCAAAAGCGCGCCAACCAGCATGGACTTGCCCGGACGCAGACGCTTCGCCACCGTCGCGGCTCTGTTGAGTACCTTCTTGCCCTTCATTTGATGCTCCCGTTAAAAAACGCGTTGTAGGTCGTAATCGTTGTTTTTGAATCCCCGGATTTCGAGGATTTCGGAGACGTGCCGCATCTCGCCGGTGCGCTTGAAATGCACGACGTAGTTGAAGCAGTCAGCGATGTTTTTGCGCATGTCTTCCAGCTCCCACCGCGATCCGGTCGGGATACCGAGCATGGCGAGCGATTCAAGGCGGCTCAACGCCGTGCGCCCGTTGTTCGCGTGGATGGACGCGAGGCCGCCGTCGTGGCCAGTGTTGAGCGCCTGCAGCAGGTCGTAGGCTTCCCCGCCGCGCACTTCGCCAACGATGATGCGGTCGGGGCGAAAGCGCAGGCAGAGCGCGACGAGCAGCTGCGTCGTCACATTCGTGTCTGCATTCGAGAGCAGCCGCACGCGGTTGGGCACGTGCAGCTTCAGCTCCATCGTGTCCTCGATGGAGATCACGCGTTGGTCCGAAGGAATCTGTTCGATCAGCGCATTGAGGAACGTCGTCTTGCCCGCCGACGTGCCGCCCGCGACGAGCACGTTCTTGCGCGATTGGACAAGCGCGACGAGCGCGCGCATGAGCGCTTCGTCCTCGATGCCGTCCTCAAAGTGAATGGCTTCCGCGTATTCGGGCCGGGCATTGGCCGCCGAAAACGCCCCCATGTTCACGTAGTCCGACAGCGTGAGTTTCGACTCGCGGTGCTTCCGGATGCTCAGTGCGTGGCCGTCGATCGACGTCGGGCTCATGACCGCCGCGATACGCAAGTTTTGGTGGCCCGCGTTGATGATGCCTTTGTCGCTTCCCGCCTTTGCCGACTTTTCGACGGACGACGCGAGCGAGTGGATCGCGCCTTCGAGCTGTTCAGGGCGCAGGTCAATGTTCTCGCGCGTCATCACGCCACGACGCTCCACCCAGACGTTGCGGTAATCGTTAATCATGATTTCCGCGAGGTCGGGCGATTCGAGCAGCTCGCGCAGCGGCGAAAGCGCATGGAAGAACATGCGCACGGCTTCCGCTTCGAGGGGGCGCAGCTTCAGGAGTTGGTTGTCGGCGGACTCGGACATGCGATGCTTTGTGGGCTATCTAACATGTCGGCTATTGTTGGTGTTGGCGGACGTGCGCAGGCACCGAAAGAGGCCTCAAATTGAGCGGCTTTCGCAGCGGTCCATCCGCTCAGGCAGAGCAGCGCTCGGGCGATACCCACGATCCTGGCACCATCTGCGACCAAGGTAGCGGATGGCGTCTTGGTTGAGAGAGGCCACTGACGCTATCCGGATAGCAGCCGTTTTGGGAAATGACGCATAAAAAGATATAGCTTTCGGGTTAAAGGCACCGGGACGTAGCTGCTAACCAGGTGCTAATTGATGGCCGGTACGTGAGCAGCACGCGAATCCGACAGTTTGATCCTTGGAACTGGTGACAGATACGCTGCTATCTTGGGTGTTCCCGCCCCCTCCAGATTCTCGGCGATGCGCGCCGGAAAACTAGTTAAGCCTCTGCCCCACCCCAATTGTGACTATTGCAGCACGCCCGCGACGCTCGTGCACGCCGGTGACGATGCCTACCCTTACCGCGACGATCACGGTCCGTTGTGGCTTTGCGCGGACTGCCAGGCGTGGGCCGGCGTTTTTCCCGCAGCACCCGCCACGTACCGCTAGGCCGTCTCGCCGACGCCCGGCTGCGCGACCTAAAGTCGACGCTCCATGCGGCGCTCGAACCGTTGGTTGCCGCGAAGGTCCGGCGCGACGGCTGCAATGTGTTTGAGGCGCGCGCCAAAGCAATGAAATGGCTGGCCGCCGAAATCGGGGCGGATGCGGAGAAGTGCTCGATCCATACGCTCGGCGCGGACCAATGCGAGCGTGCGATCGCTGTCGTCGAGCATTTCCAGCGCGCTCGCACCGCTAGCCCTTCAGAACCGGCGTGGTAAGATCGTTAACACGGGCAGTCAATCAAACGGTTGCTATGTCTCGCACCTTTCCCTTCCAGCGCTCCGCTCAAGCGGCTCGTGCGCGCCTGACCAAGGCGCAACTACTCCCTATCCCACGTGCCGTCGCCGATGACCTCGCGCTTCGTGCCCACCTGTCGTTGGAAGCGATCCGCGGCGCCTGCGACCACATCGGCCCCGCGCAGCACATCACCGAAGTCGTGTTGCTCGGCAAGTTCCTCAGTGAGGCTGGCCACGGTGATTTTTCGCACGAGTCGCTGCTCGCGGCAGACCGGGCAATGGCCGATGTGTTCGACGGTGGCCGGAAGACCGGAACGTGGCAGGTGCCGGCCGAGTCAGCCTTTGCGCTGCTGGCGGCGATCGTCAGCATGTACGACCGGCAACTGCATAGCGCAACGCTCGGCGCGTTGACTACCGCGAGCGACCGTTTGGAGAGGTTCAAAGGCGGCGAGGCATACCAGCCGCTGCAAAAACGCCGCGCCCGAACGCCGCGCGCGGACGAAAAAAAAGCCCGGCATGCCGGGCTTTCGTTCTTCAGGGAATGCCCGGCCGATGCCGGGTTCTAACAAATCACCTCCATCGTCTCGCCAAACGGCGCCTTGCGAGCGCGCGTCAGAGGGGTCGTCGATGCCCACAGCACCGGGTAGTGCGGCGCGACGGTCGGAAAGCGCCCCACCATATCTGTCAGATAGACCAGAAAGGCGGGGTTCATGCCGTCGTCCGCGACCCGGTTGAACGGGTCGACGAACGCCGTTCCGCCGCCACCACGCACAGGCTTGATCTCCGGCGAGTCGCCTCGCTCGAAGATCTGCACCTGCGTGACGCGCGTGTCGCAATCCATCACGACCAGGCGCGCGGGCTTCAACGAGTGGAAAACCGCGAGGATCTCCGCGTCGAACTGCGCCTGCGTCTCGTCGAACACCGAACCGCTGGAGTCACGCACGAAGACCGCATCGCCGATCGCCGGTGTATGCAACGACGGCAAATAGAAGCCGAGATGCAGATACCGCCGATTCGGCGTCGCGAAGCTGTAGTCCGACGGCGACGACTGCTGCGCGAAGCGATGCAGCACAGATCGCCAGTCCACGACGGGCCGCACCGCTTCGCCCGCCATCGCCTGCAGATCACCGGGGAGCTTGCCGCGCATCGCGGCCGCTTTCGCGGCTTGCGTGACGGCAACCTTCCACTCCGCCTCCTTTACCGGCTTGTCCGGCCCTTTGTAGGGCCGCACTTCACCGAATGAGCCGGGTTTCGCTTGCTGATCGGCGGGCGCCTGCCCCGGCGCGGTGCCGTTCTGGCCACCGGGCTTCGGAGCCTGCTTGCCGTTCGGCTGCTGCGGATCTTGCGGACTCGGCTGCGGCCGCTGCGGCTGCTGCTGGTTCTGCGGCTGCTGTTGATGCTGCTGCGAAGGCCGTTGCTGCTTTTCCTTCGCCTCCTGCGTCAGCAAACCGTAGATCTCCTCCGCCGACTTGCCCGTATAGCGCGGATCGACGAGCGCCCCTTTCGGCAGAACCATCCCCGACGACAGCACGATCGGGTTGATCGCGTAGTCGCAGGCATCGTTCCATCGGTCGGGATCGCGCGCCCCCTGGCGCCAGCAGTGGCCATTGGCCACGTGCAGCACCTCGTGGGCGACGACACCCCGTACTTCGAGGTCGCTGAGCGTTTCCATATACGTTGGGTTGTAGCCCAACGTCTCGCCGTCGACCCAAAACGTCTTGGTCGACGGATCCTCTCGGACGTTCAATCGGAGCGCGAGCGCCCCGAAGAACGGTTGCGAAAGAACGAGCTCGGTCCGCTGCCGGGCAATGCGCGGATGGACCGCGCTATTGCCCAACACCACATCATTGCGGTCCATGACGTCCCCTTACGCGACGAGGCGCAGTTGGCTTGCGTGCGCCGATTCAACTTCCATCGGCTCGGGCTGCATGCCCATGAACGCGGCCATCAGCCCTTCGATCTCCTGTGCCTTGCTGGCCACCTGAGAACGAAGCACGCGCGAGTCCTTCAGTTCCGCTCCCGTGTGCACAGCCAGATGCGTCTTGGCCTGCTCGAGGATGTGCGTGAGCTGCGGGTCGTTCGCGAAGTTCAGCTTCGGCAGCAAGGCGCAGAGTTCCCGCACGTTGTTGGCGACGTCCAGTCGGACGTTGCCGGTCGCGTACAGCCGATTGGCCATCTGCGACACGGCTTCGTACAGACGCCGCACCAGGTCCTCGTTCGCGGTCGCGATCGAGGCCAGAACGTGCTGGTCCAGTTCGCTCTTGAGCGTGTTGAGCACGTTCGCCGGAAGCTCGACGCCGAACTGGCTCGCGTCGGGAAACGGCAGAACGGCCATCTTCACGCCGAACTTCGTGGTCAGCTCAGCGAGGGTCGGATAGTCCGCCTCGTTGAACAGCCCATTCAGTTCTTCGCGAGCCGCCTCCTTCAGGTTCAGGTAGTCGGTCAAGAACACGGAGACCGCCAAGTCGAACTCGTCTTTCAACGAGCGCATCTTTTCGGCGAAGTCCATGTAGACCATCGTCGGCAGCAGCCGCACGCCCAACTGGTCGTACTTCAGCGTGTGGTCGTAGAAGTACGAGCGGATGCGCCCGGCGAGCGTCACGACTTCCGCGAAGCTCGGCGCGTGCTCGGGCAAAAGGCGTTTGTTGAATCTGCCAATGCCCTTCGCGTGGTGCTTGCTTTCGACTTCCTGCGTCACCTTGCCGTCGAAACGACGAGCAACCCAGGTGGAAATCGTGACGGAGCAGAGCATGACCTTCGATTGGATGGAAGTGATGTCCATGAGAAAACCTCGTAGAAATGGAATGGATGAAGCAAAGAAAAAGGCCCTGTGCGTCCGAAGACACGACAGGGCCAACAGGGGTGATGCGTGAAAAACGCAGAGTGCTTGGTTACTCGCCGCGGATGATCTTGCCGATCTCCCCGCCTTGCGCGCCAATGAAGGCATACGAGTTCTGGATCTGCGGCGAGCGCTGGACAGCGTCTCGTACCAGCAGCGCCGCGAACTCGCGGTGCCCTTCACCAATCAGACGCTCGGTGTAGCGCACGACGCGATCGAAGTTGTTTTCGTTCGCTCGTGCCGCAAGCGCGGCCGCGATCGCGTACAACGCCGCCGGCATCGTCGGAGTCATCGCCGTGTCAGGCGCGAGAAGAATCGCGTCCGGATTCGGCAGTTCGCGGAAGATCTGGAGGAAGCCAACAAGCTCGGTTGCGGCACCCTCTCCCACCGAACCGGCGTAGGAGATGTGCTCCAGGTGCTTGGGGACTACATCCATGGTTTTCGCCACGACCCCCCAGCTACGCGGGCTCGGTGCGTTTTCGATATCGCGCGACGTCTTCTGCACGGACAGCAAGTCCGGCCGGAAGCGCAGGAACGCGATGAGCGCGGGCGGAATGTTTTCGCGCACGGCCCACTGCGTCCAGTCGTCGATGGTCGGTTCGAGCTCGACCACCGTCGCGAAACGCGAGATCACCGGATCGAGAATCCCGGAGACACCGGCGTTGTCGGTGCGGCGGTTGGTGGCCGCGAGGAACGTGACCTGCGGTGGCAGGACGTGCTCACCGACGCGCCGCGCGAGCAGCAGCTGCATCTTCGCGGCTTGCACGGCGGGCGAGGCCTGCCCCAGATCGTCCAGAAACCAGATTAGCGGGCGTCTGGCCGTCATAGCGCGTTCCAGATCCCCGAAGGGCAGGAATTTCGCGGTCGTGCCATCGGGCGAAGGAAACGGCAACCCTTTCGAGTCGGTCGGATCCTCTACGACCGGGTGGCTGATTAGCAGTTCGTGATCAGTGGCGTGCGCGGTCTGTTCAACGATGTCGCTCTTGCCGATGCCAGGGCGGCCAGTGATGAGCACCGGCAGACGCTTCGGCACGTACAGCGAGAGGAGTTCGGTGAGTTGAGCGGGCGTGACTTTCATGATGGCTTCCAAAAAGAAGCCCCATAAAGACTACGCCCGTAGGGACGTGGTCCCTTAGGGGCAAAATATAAAAAAGCCGGCTCGTAGCCGGCTGGGTCGATGCGTCAGTGACGCGGGTGATAGATGCAGTGTAGGGTTCTGGCAATGTGCCAATCCATGGAAAGGTCACTATTTCATGGCGCCTTAAGCTTCGGCGCTGGCACGATCGGCGAAAAAAAACCCGGCAAAGCCGGGTTTGTCGAAATTGAATTAGCTCGCGCGCTGTTCGAGCGCCACGCGCGCGTAGGCGAGCGTACCGTCGTTTGCACGAAGCGATACCTGCAACTGCCGCACAGGATCTGCGAGCGCGTAGCGCACGCTCGTCCCCTGCCGCAGGCTGACGATCTGCGAGAAGCCGTCGGCGATCGTGCGATCTACCCACTCCGCACCGGTCAGCACCGCGCCGTCTTCCGCACGAACGCGCGACATCTCAGCCGCTTCGCGAGCGCGAGCGACCTCGCGGGCGACGCGCCTCGCCTCACGTTGGGAAACCGACAACGCCTCCCACTCTGCTTGCTGCGCGGCGTCCATACCTGCCAGTTGAAAAATGCCCCGGCGCCGAGCCGCGGCGCGAACGCCGATGAGCTTGATCCCGAACACCTCGCGCACCGCTTGCTTGCTCGCGCGGTTCGCATCGTCGGGCCGGTCCAGGATACCGAGGAGATAGGACATGTCGGCCGTCTGCACTGCCTTCGCAAACTCGTTGGCGAAAGTGTGCGTGTGCCTGCCGTGATCGAGAATGGCCAGTTGCGAGTCGAGTTGGAAGCGGCGGGCGCTGATGCTGCCCGACTTCCGCGCCTTCTCGAGTTCCGCTAGCCGTCTATCGCGCGCGCCATCGGCGAGCGTCCGCCGGAGTACTTCCGCGAACTGACAGATCGGCGAGCCGACGTCGACGGGCTTCAGGTACGCCTCAGGCAAGGGATGCGCTTCCAGAATGCCCTTCGCGTACAGCAAGTCGTCAACTTCGACCGTCGTTGGCGAATTTGGCACGAGACCCATCAGCATCGCGAGCAACGCGGCATTGTCGCCGGTGATCGCCTCCTTCGAATTGCGCATCACCGTTGCCAGCGGCACGAGCTTCGCGAGCGGCAGCGCCCCACGCAACTCCGGCACCGCGAGAAGCGGCTTGGCCCATTGCAAGTCGGAGTCGAACTTCGACAACGAACCATAGTCATCGATCACCGCCTGCGGAACAGGCTTGCCCGCAGCGAGCGCGTAGGCGACATGAACCTCGTGCCGACCATTGCTCTGCCGGTTGTCCAACATCGGGCCTGCGTAGCGGAAGCCGAACCGGCGTTGCGATTCGTCTTGCAGCAGCTCGAACAGGTCCAGCCCGCGACGGCCACTCTTAGCTGCTGCCTCTTCGTTGGCTTGCGCGATCTGATCCGAGGAGAACAAATACAGCGGCTCCCGTGCCAGATCAAAAGCCAGATAGAGCAGTTGCCAGTGCTCGCGCCGGATTTGCCACGCTTCGAGCGCGGTGAACGATGGTCTGAAGTAAGCCGCGTCGATCTCGTCGATCAACGACAGGAAGAGGCTTGTCGCCGTCCCGGGCCGACGAACAGTCAGTGTGCCGTTGTAGCGAGTAACGGATACGGGGTGACTGAAGAACGTGAGCGCGATCTCTGCCGCATCGACTGCTGCGACGCTCGCGTCGTCTCGCAGGAAACGGAGCACTTCAAGCATCGTACGGAAGGAGTGAGCGAAGCCCGAGAAGGAAAGCTGATACATGGTGGATTGCCTCGAAAAAATTGACGGGCAATCGTTCCCTGTCGGGTCGATGCCCGGCAAGGGTTAAGTGCGCCGGATGGGCGCAGGATAGAGTTGAGAAGCTATTACGCCGCGTCGAGTAAGCGGGCGATCAAACGCGCGAGCGACCACGCGTGGTCAGTCGAAAACACCTTCGCGCGAAGCAACGGCATGATCGCGTAGGTCCGGTCGAGCGAGTCGCTAAGTTGCGGCCGGCTGACGAAGTCCACATGGATGATCCAGCCTTCAGAGTTGCCGATGCACACCGACACGGAAATCCAGGCATTTGACGAGTGGTAAGGCCACGGTCGGTTGTGGCGTGCTCCGTACATCGCCTCGTTGGCATCGTCCTGCATGTTCGCGGGACAGAGCCATTCCGGTTCGAGTTCCTTGCCACGTAGAAAGCTGCACAGAGCCTGAAAAACCTGATCGACCGTCTTGCCGTCGGTGTCCAGCCGGGCGACTGACTTGATATCGACCGTACCAGCGGCGGTAACACTGCCCGGCAGCACATCCGTGTTTGCTAATGACATAACCTGTTCCTGAAAATGAAAAGCGCGCCCGAAGGCGCGCCAGAAAAGGAAAACGGGTAAAAAAAAACGCACCTCGAAAGGTGCGGTTTTGTATTTGGACTCAGCTTGCGCTGCGTCGAATCACTTGCCCCAATCGCGTTCGCGATCGGCTTTGCGGCCGTTGTTGGAGGTCCAGATGAAGAAAGCCGAAATGACAATCGACATCGCCAAAACGAAGATTCCTGTGGACATGTTCATTCTCCTTCCATGCTCCAAATTCCTGCGTACCATAATAGCACTCCCGCGACAGCCAGAAATCCCGGCAGCACGAATGCGTCCCACCCCTGCCCAAGCGCGGCATGCCATGACGCGGCGGCACCGCCAATCGACGCCGCCGAAAGCGTATGCAGATAGCGCCCATTCTGCTCGCGCTGTTCTTTGGACGGCACGGCTATTGAGTGAAGGATTTTCCCGAATCCGGTGCCATGTTCTACCGGCATCGAGACGCTGTACTCCCCACTAGCAGCAGCTACCGGCAACACATAGCCCTTGTACTGGAGACTAAACGATGGAGAACATTCCGCCTGCTCCATCGTTTTCATGAGCCCCAGTACCCGCGGAGCCAAATAGACACGCCCCGTGAGAGGGTCGAGGCCAACGCGGTCCACGATGGTCGTACCGGAGCTGTATTCGATTTTCACCTTCGCCAGCTTCATCGACGACCTCCGCACTTCAGATCGATGCCGCCGGCCAACCGCAGGCCATCCAGCATCGCTCGATAGCCCGCGGGCGATTCGAGTTGGGTCAGGGCGACGTGGTTCTCGCCACCGCCGGTCAGGTCCGACCGCCCGCGCCGGGTTCTGAAGCACAGCGCGACACCGGAACCACCTCGACGCTCGAGCACGTCGACAAACAACGTCTCGGTCCGCAACGACACCCGTACCGCAGAACTGCCGCGACGCGTATCGGTGACGATCTCGTGCGCATGCGCCGGAAGACGCAAGTCCTGCGCGACGCGTCGCAGAACGCGCGTCGCATGACGTTGCAGAGCCGCTTTCGCGCCTGCATTGGCACTACTGCGGTCCGCATAGAACACTCGGGGAAATTTCATGATTGCCTCACATTGCAGACGAGGCAGGTCCCCTGCGGGGAGCCTGCCCCGCAAGGGTTGGCGCGGTTTTCACCGCGCATTCAGAAGATGCGTACTGCGATGCCCGGTTAGAGGAATCGCGCCTTGTAAGCGTCGAGCGCAGGCTTCAAGCGTTTGGAGCTCGCGTCGCCGTAACCGTCGCTGATCCGCCCGACCTCGGCGAACATATGCGGCCGCGCGCCCAACGGATTGAACTCAGGGTGAGACACGATCGCCGTGAACTCGTCAACGTCGCCTGCTTGCGCAGCGACTTCCACCGGACGCATCCCGTAGAAGTTCTTGCCGTTGACATCGTTGGTCGAAGCGTCCCAGCCGCTGGTCTGGCCGTGGGTGATCAACTGATAGTGGTTCATTGATGGTTCATCCAGTCGGTCGAGGCGTTGCCGCCAGTTAGTGAGTGATCCGGTAGCCGGACCCATTCGAGACGAGAAACACCTGCTGACCAACAGCGAACTGCTGATCGTCGACCTGTGTAACGACCACGGTCTGACCGTTGGCGCGACGAAGGAAGACTTCGACACCGCTGTGGCGAGACATAGCGGCGCTTACGCGCTGAGCCACCAAGCCGGAGACGGAGCCGGAAAGCGCGCCGGCAATATAGCGGCCGCTACCGTTGCCGATGACTTGCGAGCCCAGGAAGGCACCTGCTGCTGCGCTGACGATCGATGCAATGCCCGACGAGCCAGAATTGCTTTCGATGGTGATCGGACGCACGCGCAGGATGGTTGCCTGCTCGAACTGGCCGATGCGTTGAACGTCGTAGCGTTGGTAGGTATCCGGCGAGCCGAAGTCCGCCGTGGCGCAGCCAGTCAGAACCGAAAGAAGCAACACGGAGCAGAGAAACTTGAACATAGATCACCTGAAATGAAAGCAAGGCAATCCATTCCCGAAGGGGCTGGTTTGCCCCAAAGGGAGGAGAAACGGGAAATACGCAGCGAAAAGCTACGTGAGTCAGTGGGTGACCGAGGCGATTGCCGTCGAGACATACACAACGGCCACGAGAAACGACAGCATCTTCCAGGCTTCGGCGTCCTGCTTGGCGTACCAGGCGAGGCTGCTGAGAGCGTGTTTGAGCATCGGAAACATGGGCAACTCCTGAGGAAGGTAGGAGCCGCCCTCGATGGGAGGCTCCCATCAAGGAAAGATTTGGACCTGAAGAAACGGCGTCCAGCGAACTGCACTGGACGCGTCATTTACGAAGACCTACGAGGCGGTATGGCTGAGGTGATGCAGTCTGACACGACCGCTTTGCACCAGATGCCGTTCGGCTTGATGGTTGAGCGAATAGTCCCAATCCACCATTGCCGTGCCGTCGCTCCACACCGAATGAATGCGTCCGGTGTAAAGCTGCGGCGGGCTGGCCTCGACGTCTTGACCGACCACACGCTGATTCGCCATGAAACCGTTCTTGCTGGAAACTTTGACGACAGGTGCGAGATTGCGAGACATAGACAACTCCAAAAAAATAATGGGAGCTGTCTCCCGGAGGGATAGGCTCCCAACGGGACGAAAAAAGGCGACCCAACAAGGGTCGCCAGAAGATTGCCGTCATAGACGGCTGGAGAGAAGCTGGTCCTCCAGCACGCTGGAGGGGTAGGTCGATGCGCTAAAGCGCGGGGAATGGAGCCAGTCTACGGAGTCAGCCGCGAGGTCGGCATTGGAAAGCTCAAGGATTCGCTATGCCTTTCGCTCGAAACGAAGACGAACAGCTTTCGGACGGTGACTAACCTCGCGACGAATGCCACGAGCGGCACCGCACGCACGAAGCCGGGACGAAAAAAAGCGCCTGCTCCGTTGCTGGAGCGGCGCTTGAAAGTCCGTCGCAAATCCGAGGGCCGTCGACGAACCTGAGAGAGTCGCCATTCTAGCCATCGACGCCAGAGCCAATGCGTTGAAAAGACCGCTAAAAACACTTCGATTCGAAAAGAAACGACACCGTCCCAACGACAAGAAGCGCACGAACTGACGCGATGGCGGCGCCGTCGACAAAAGCACAAGGGATAACGGTGTTGGATCTGCCGTTCGGGGCTAAAGAAAAAGCCACCCAGGGATATGCCCTGGGTGGCCTCAGTTTTGTTTTTGTATGGTCTGGTCTCTCAGCACCCTTATCAGCGGGTATAGGCAATATAGACTGACAAATAGGAACAAACTGTTGGATACGTCACGTTTGTGTTCTCTCCACCCGGATCGGCCGGGTCAAAACTCGACGACAGCCTTTTGTGAGCGGGCTTTTTCTTGCGCATCGCGGCTTACCGACTAAGCTATAACTGCGTGTTCTCTTGGCTGTGGGCGCGCGTTGTTGTAGATCACATCCGTTAGCCCGCTTTCGTTCGCCGCGATGCGGGCTTTCTTTCGGTAGCTCCTCTGAGCCCCGCCCAGCTTGACTTTGCCCTGTAGCTGCGAAGATGAATCATCTACCTCGATTCTTCTTCGACCATGCTCCAGACCATCGACCTGTCCTCGCTTCGCACCCGTTCAAACGCCTACGCTCCAGCGCCTGCACGCAACGTCGCACTCACGCCCGAGGTGTCGGCGCTCCTCGCAACCGATGCTGTCGTCGCTATCGGAGTGAGCGGCGGCAAGGACAGCGTCGCCTGTGCGCTCGCCGTCGCCCGGCATCTCGACGCCATCGGCCACACCGGTCCGCGCATCCTAGTCCATTCCGACCTCGGCCGGGTCGAGTGGAAGGACAGCGGCCCGGCATGTGAGCGGCTTGCCGCCCACCTCGGCTGGGAACTGCTGACCGTCCGTCGGCAAGCAGGCGACATGCTGGCTAGATGGGAGAAGCGATGGTCAAACAACGTAGAGCGATACCGCGATCTCTCGTGCGTGCGGCTGATCCTACCTTGGAGCACGCCCGCTCTCAGGTTTTGCACGTCAGACCTGAAGCGTGGGCCCATAAATAGCGCGTTGAACAGGCGCTTTCCGACGCACAACATCGTGAATGTGACCGGCGTGCGCCGGCAGGAAAGTACCGCTCGCAGCAAGATGCCGGTATCGGCACCGCTCGATCCGCTATCGACCAAGGGGCGGACGAGCGCGACATGGAACGCGATCATCGAATGGACCGTTGACGAGGTCTTCACTGAGATTGCTGCGGCCGGACTGGCGCTGCACGAGGCGTACACGGTGTACGGTGCGTCGCGCGTCTCGTGCGCCTACTGCATCATGAGTTCGTTGGACGACCTGCGCGCAGCGGCAAGCTGCGCTGACAACCACGACGTGTACCGCGAGATGGTGCGGCTCGAGGCGGAATCGACCTTCGCCTTCCAGGGGCAGCGATGGCTAGCCGACGTCGCCCCTCACCTGCTGTCGCCGGAACTGGCGACCGCTGTCGCCAGCGCGAAGGCTGCGGCCATTCAGCGCCAAGCGATCGAGGCGGAAATCCCTGCCCATCTGCTGTTCACATCTGGCTGGCCGACCGTGCGTCCGACGCTCGACGAAGCCACGATGCTTGCGAGCGTGCGTTCGCGCGTAGCGGCGTTGGTCGGCATCGACGTACTATGCACCGACGCCCAGTCCGTGCTCGCGCGGTACGATGAACTGCTGGCAAAAAATTCCAGTTCGACATCCGCCCTACCCGTTCAGCCGCATCAGGCTTCCTTCATGTTCTAGACAACCTGCGCGGCGTACGCTATCGAGATCGCAAACGTGCTTCAAGTACACTTTGCGGCTACACAACGGTCGCGCAAAGGTGCTGCCCATGGAAATGGACGAACCTTCGGAAGTTATTTCCGTCCGTCATGAAGACGGCGGCTGGGTCTGGTCCATTTCCTCATCGGATCTGTTCCAGCACAGCATGAAACTTCTTCGCCAGTCGACGCACGCTTTTCTCACGTACGAGGAAGCACGCCGCGACGCCGAACTCGCTTTGGAGCAGTTGCGCGAAGGTCACTGACTGAGCCACCGTTGGGAACGGGCATTGCGTGACGTCAGTAAACAGTCTGAGGTTCGCGTCCGTGCCCGCCGCTCCGTCGATACCGCCGCTTTGGACCACCCGCGTATTTTCGTCGGTGAATCCGCCCGTTTGCGTTTTGATCATAGACGACGATCACGACCTCGCGGATGCCCTGCTAGCCGTCCTGGAAGCAGAGGGATTCGAGGCTCGGACCGCCGACTGTCCTGCATGTCTCAGGCTTATCGGCATCTGGATTCCGGACATCGTCGTCGTCGACATCGAGATGCCGATCCGGAATGGGTTTGAAGTTGCCCGCGCGATCAGGCAAGTCGCGCATATGCGTCTGGTCCCCATCATCGCCCACACCTCTCTCGCTGAAGAGGACGTCGTCAGAGAGGGCCTCGCCGCCGGCATGGATGCCTATTGCAGCAAGAGCGACGGTCCGACCATGCTCTTAGCCCTGCTTCGTCGCGTCGCGCGGGTTTCGCTCGATCCATAAAAAAACGCCACGTCCCCGAAAGTCCGGAGCGTGGCGCTGGTCACAAAATTAGGCGAGACAAAGCGAAAGCTGGGCGTCTGCTGCGAGGAACGAAGGGTCCGGCTCCGCGCCCGCGCGCTTCTCGAGCACGTCCCAATGCACCTGAGTATCGAGCAGAGTACCGAGCCCATATAGCAGCTGATCGGTGTTCTCCCGATGCAGTAAGTCGCCGAAGGCAAAGCTGAAGACCTCAGGGGCAGCTTCACCGGTGGGAACGACCCCAAGCTTTTGCGCGAGCTCGTCAGCCCGTCGTTGCCGGTATTCATCGACTCCTTCCGGCGACCGCGTCACGGTGATTCGGCTCGCGGACGGCACGTCAGCAGCATCGCGCAGCGCGGCGCGGAACAGTGGGATCGCTTTCTTCGCGAATCCCGGCGCCTCCATTTCGATCGGGTATGCGACCTCCGTGATGAACGATCCGACCGCGTTGTATTGCCATCCGGCATGCCGCCACGGCGCGCAACCGAGGGCAACCAACCGATTCTCCCCGTCGATCGCATGGCATCGGATCTGAGGCATGCGGTCCATTGCCGTCTTTGATGGCGAAGGCGCGGGGACATCCACTTGCAACGTTCCGCAATCCCGCTCGTTCAAAACGCGCCAGACGCTCAACGGTCCGTCACTGCCGTAGATCGACAGCAGCAATCCGATGTCTGCATGCAGCGAAACCGACACCTTGCCGCGCTCCAGTTGGTCAGCGCGATCTTCAAAGCCAGCGCGGACGAGCGTCCGACGCAAGTCCTCGAACATCGATTCGGGAATCGGCGAATACGCCGACGACACCGAAAGTTCAATCTGTCGATCGCGAAGCAGCGATGGCCTGGCTAGCTCGCGGCGGAAACTTTCAATGAAGTTTTCCGGCTTTATCCGCCCGGCCCGGCTTCTGAGCGTGCCGCTTTCGCAGTTCGAGGCATGAGAAAACACACGTCGCATCACCTGCGCGTAGTTGCCAAGTGCGAACGCGCACCAACGATCGATGTGCGGGCTGACGTTCGACTCAAACGTCCGCATGAACAACGCGTAAATCCACTCGCCGTCGGCTTGCTGAAACGCCGCTGCTCGCTTTCCGGTGAGAATTGTCGAACTCATATTTTTGCTCCAGTAGATAGCGGAGCAGCCCCGACGGGGCTGCGTGCCCGCCAGGGATATCGAGAAGAATAGTGCCGCTCATCTCTGAGCGGCAGTTAAACGCTCAAGACGCGCGGGTCAATGCGCGCGTCGCATGCCAGCGAAACCCACAAATGCCTGCAATCCAGTCAGGTTCACGCTCATCCAGACCAGAAAGGCGCCACCAAAAAGCGCACCGTCCAGGCCGAAAGCCGCGCACACGCCGAAGACCGATGCGCAGACAGTCGCCATGCTTGGAATAAGGTGCCAAGTGACAGCCCAACTTGCCGCGTCGACCACCCAACCGCGGTGGAATCCGCTGCTCCTGCGCTCTGCCACCACTTCAGCAATGAGCAACACTGCGAGGAGCGACAGCGCGGCCAGCAACGACCAACCGAGCCGCGACGCTTCATGTTCAACCAGATGGAACGCGTCATTTAGCACAGCCCCGGCCCATCCGGTCGGAGAGAGCCGTTGGCACGCCCAGTTAGCCAGGAAGGCGACCAATGCGAAAGCGCGTTTTCTCCAGATTGCGGCCACAACAGTACGGACAGCATCGAGGAGGATTTGAAGCCCAAAATTCATAGACAATCCTTGAAGGAAAGAGGTTAAGTGCCCGTGGTCCGAGCATGAGGTATAGCGCCGCCTCCGCGCGGGAGGCGGCACCGATTAAGCAGCGAGCTTCGCCTTTCGGCTCTTTGTCGCTTTTTTGACAGGCGGCTTCGGCACTTCATATCCGAAGCGCGCCCAGGCGGCCGGGTCCAACGGAATCGGATTCGTGCGCCCCGTTGCGAGGTTCACGAACACGCCCGAGAACGGAATTGCGCCGGTACGAAACATGGTCCAGAGCATGTTGAACGCCTGGACTGCGATCGCCTGGTTGATGACCAAGGACTGCTTGCGCAGCGCCTCGGCCATCGAACACGACGGCGTTTCGTCTTTCGCATCGAGCTTTGCGTCGATCAACTCCGGAAACAGCTCGCCGACATGCGGCAGGCGCTCCGGATTTCTCTTCGCGTAGCTCTTGCTGCAGACCTGACCTATGACGACTTGGCCGCGATCGGTGTCGTTGCCGCAGTCGAGGTAATAGGCCCCGCTGTTCTGCGCTGCGCTGACGATCGCGCACCGAGCGGCACGCGTATCGACGCAGCCGATCACGAGATCGACGTTGTAAAGCGGCTCCGCTGCACCGAAGCGGCGGGTATCCGCCCGCCAGTTCGTGCCCATCAGCGCATTGAGCCGATTGACGATGAGCGAGGCTTTGTACTCACCCACGTCGTTGGGATAAAAGCCCTGACGGCCAACGTTCGTCGGGCTGACCGTATCGTCGTCGAACACGGTGCACTCGATGCCGCCGGGGTGGCCGAGTTCCAGCATGGCGTGGTGCAGCCGCGCGAGGCTCGGAAGCACCGCACTGCCGGTACCGCCCGCGCCGACCACGACCACGTTCCAGCTTCGCTCGAGCATCCGCGAAGGAAGCAAATGACGAATTGCGCTTGTCATGCCGCCTCCGTCAACTTAGCCGCCGCGAACCAACTGCTCGGCACACGCTCGACGTCTTCGAAGATGCCCTTCGCGCACAGCCGCATTGCCATGCTGGGAACCGATGATGCGCAGTTCCCAACGACGAACGCGAACTTCGTCTCCTGCCGGTCATCTTCGTCATCTGTCGACGAGAAGAAGGCCGGATGAGTACCATGCGAATGGCAGTCGATGACGCGCAGTTCGCCCGCGAAAAGCTCCGGCCGCTCGTACTTCAGCGAGCCAGTGCCCTGCGAAAGCACCCTCACGGGTGCGAGACGAAACTGCTTGGTTTCGACGTTCCAGACGATCCACGCACCCGTTTCCAGCGGATGCGCGGCACGTGCCATAGCGACGAAGTCGCCGATCAGTTCCGGCGGCACCGTGCCACAGCGCAGCACCGTCGATTCGACCACTCGCCCGTAGGGGATCGCAGTCGGAACCATATAGTGCGCAACGCGGCGCACGACCGACAGCCACGGCAGGTCGATTTCAATAAAGACACCGTTCTCGCCGATAAGCAACCGCTCTCCCGCCGCCTGCATCGGTGCCACCGGCTCGCGCCGCGGAACCATGACAGTCGGAAACGAGCGTTGAAGGGCCGCGTCACCGGCATTCAAAGCACCAGCATTCATTTCAAATCTCCTTTCTTGCTGGCGATCAGGTCAGCGAGAGTAATGTCCATGGAGACGAGCGCCTCTTTCGGGAACTGCTCGCCGTACTTGCCGTCGAGCATCTCCTTCCAGAACGCGAACTCCCCTTTAGGATGCGAAACACGCGTGTTGCCGTGATTGGGGTGGGTGAACGCGGATTCAAAGAATCCGCTTTCCCATCCGGCTATCGATTCGACGTCGATGCGCTTGGGCACATGGGCCGAGCCGATGCAGATCCGCCCCCAGTCCCAGGTGTTAAAGTAAGGCGGTTCATGCAGCTTCGATGCAGGCGTTGGCCGGCTGTCTTCCTGCAGCGCGAACACGGAGAACCCGCTCGAAGCTGCACGGAACACCAACCCCGGATGCGGGACGACCGCACTGCGCCGCCCGATCTCCTGACAATCGAAGAAAACTCTTCGCATCGCCGGTCTGCACCACCACATCACCGCGTCTTGCGACACCGCGAGCACCGTCTCAGGCAGAAATTCCGCCTTCGGTGCCGCGTTCTGAGCCAGCTCACGCAGGCAATCAACAAGCGCCATGCGGTCGATCGGCCTTCCGGCACCGATCGTCGCCCGGCCGCTCTTGCCCTGCGTCACCGGATGAACGGTGCCGTAGACTGCGCTGCGGTCCTGACGGCCGTACAGCAAGATGGCGCTGATCGCCGCGAGTTCGTCGACGCGGTCGGAGCCAATATCAAGCCCTTTCATACAAAACTCCTCGTTATGCCGCGAGACCCGCGATGACGCGGTCCAGTTGGCCAAGAATGGATAGGCCCTGCGACCAGTTCGCGTACTGCTTGCGAATGGCGTCAGGCGTAGAGGCAATCGGCGTGAAGCCGAGGTAAGTCGTGCCGTCGCCGGCGCTGGCGAGGTACTCGTAGTGCGAATCGAGTACTTCACCCACACGCCCGTCGTTTTGCACGGTGAGCGTGGCGGCTGCATATGCGCAGCGGGGCCGATACTCGCAACCGAAGAGGTCGCGATTGCCCGCCCGCTGCAGCATCAGCGAGAGCTTTTCAAGCTCCGCGCAGATGCGACGCGTGCGCCCGGAGGTAAAGCGCTGAAGCCGCCTAAGGGCCGCGACGCCAAGCGCCCGTTGAGGCAGATAGCGTCGGCTCTTTGCGTTCCAGCGGTAGACGTCCATGTCGTCCGGACAAAGCTGCGGACGTACAACGGAAGGGAGGTAATGCTCGATCTCCGCTTCGTCGTCGCCGAACCGGTCCGTCAGCATCTCGCGCGCTTCCTCATCGGTTGCGTTCGAGTCGCCATCCCAGAACCAGGAAGCGAATTCCCCAAGGAACTCGTCCGGCGTCCGAATCCACATCGTGCGTCCGGCTGCACGATTGATCAGCACCATCGCTGTCGACACCAACCGCGGATGAACATTGCGAAGCTCGGCGGCACGTCTGCCGATCTCGAAGATGCTCTCCTCCGTTATCTCGATGCCGAGATAAACGGGCGAGGTCGGATTGAACTCGCTGCTGTCCTCCTGATACTGGACAACGTCTTGCACCGCCTGCACGTCGCACAGCACGAAGTCGAAGCCGAGGCAGTCTAGACGCGGCGTATGACGCTTCGCCCACGCGAAAAAGCCGTGAGCCAGCGCATCACCAGCGCCTTTGAACTCCGGTACATCGCGCGGTCGCAACACGCCCGAGTTGAACTGGGCGGAGATGAGACCGGCGACATCCTTTTCGGCTTGCCAACGCATCACTGCGCGCGTTTTCACGTCCGAGCCGATGGCCGGCAGGCTTAAAAAATCATTGGGAGTTCGACGTCCGGCAGCGGGAGCGCGTCGCGGTTGCCAAGGCTCTCCCGAGACAGCGACTTCTGCACCAGACGGGCGAGGATCGAAGAACATTGCTCGATCTCCTTGTCATGAAAAAAAACCGCCCTTCCGGGCGGTTGCTGATGGGAAAGAGCCAGGTCCGGGTTGGACAAGGCTTTGAGAAGGTCGCGCTTACGCATAGATGGCGACAGATTCAACTGCACCCTTCGCACCTGCGGCACGCACGAACGTGAAGCGCATCACATCGCCTTCCGTCGTCGGCCCGTCGATCGCCGCGGTCGTCAGCTCCGGGTACTGCGCGGAGTAGAGATCGCGAACATCGTCGGGCGAGAAGGTCGGCCCCGGATCAGGGAAGGTCACGCCGTTGTAGACAAACTCGCGCGTGAGCTTCGCAACTTGGATAGCCATGTCTGCTCCTTAGTCGAAAAGCGATGCGAGGTTGGTCCCGGTGTTAGCCGGTTCCGCCGATGCTTCCGCTGCGGACGATGCGTTCGGGGCCGTGCTCTGCCCTTCAGCGTCGTCACTTGCGTCGTCATCATCGTTGTCCGCATCGGTGCTCGATCTGCCGGGCGCCGGCAATGCCGGCTTGCTGCCGACCTTAGCCAGCGTCTTGGTCGCTTTGGAGACTTGCGTCGTCTTGGCGGCTTCGAGAATGGCGGTGGTCGCAGCAACCTGCTCCGCAAGCGACGCGTGCGCGCCCGTATAGGCCGCGAGCGCGTCGACGAAGCCCGCGTCGAGTTCAGCCGCCATCGCGGTGAGCGCGAGCGGCTGAAGCATGGCGGCGTCTTTTGCCGTGCCTTGCGGCATGACACAGACAACCATCTCGTCGCCCTTCATCTGCAAGGACAACGTGAGCTTCGTGCAGTGACGCAGAAGCGGTTCAATAGCGACGAACATAAAAAACTCCTGAAAATAAAAAGACCGCCATCCAATGGATGGGCGGTCTATAAAGGATGGAAACTGCTTCGATGCGCGAGCGAGCCGCGCGTTTAGAACTTGAGCACCTTCGGGATCTTGCCCGTGTAGTCGAAGCCGTCGACGGCCAGAAGCGCGTCGATGACCTCGGACTTGGACTTGCCGAAGACCTTCTTGAAGTTGTCGCCGAGCGCGGCACGAATGCCCAGCTCGTCAGCAACCACCATCATTTCCGACTTCGTGATCAGTTCCAAAAACTCCTTGCAGAGCTTCCAGTGCTTCGCGAGGTCGAGGTGATGGTGCTTGCACAGACGCGTGAGGTGCTGAACATCGAGGCCCTGGATCGCGGCAACCGTCACACCGGTGACGGCATGCGCGAGCTTCGCGTCGTCTGCGGCCGCCGTCGAGGCTGCAGCTTTCGACACGTCACCGGACGCGACCTGCTCCTCGGTGAGCTTTTCCCAGATGCCCGAGAGCGTCTTTTGATCGACGCAGCGCATCTGATCGGACAGAGCGATCGCAACGAGGTATCGCTGCGCGAGTGCGGGATCCGCGCCCACCTCGCGGCGCAGAGCTTTACGCCACAACGCCACGCGATACGCTTTGATCCGGTCCGACTCAGCCACAGCCGTCGCCGGCGGATTGCTCGTCGTCGATGCCGCGGACGAACCGGCCGCGCCCTTCGATGCGGCGGGCGACGCTTTCGCGCCCGCCTTGGCTGCCTCGGGCTTCGGCTGCGTCGCAGCTTTCACCGCTTGCAGTTGCACCGCCACCTTCTTCATGTTGCAGACGGTGTCGAAACACTGGCCGCGATAGACCTTGCCGATCGAGTCAGGCAGGCCGCTCACCGCCGCGCCGTAGTTCTGGCACGCGTGACACGCCTTCGCCTGCTCTTCGCCGACGCCTTTCGGGCCGTCGACAGCGAGTTGCACGCGCGTGTGGTTGTCGCCAGCACGCACGATGCGCACGACCGGATATTCGTCGCGCAGACCAGTGGCCGTCGCTTCGAGCATCTTTTCGGTCTTCTCGTTGTAGCAGGTTCGGTTGGTGCAGTTCCCCGTACCGATGGATTCGCCGAACATCTCGCCCTGCGTGGACGAGTTATGCGGGCATCCGGCACAGTCAGCCTTGTCGAAGATCGCAGCAGCCAACGAACAGGCGACCTGTTCGATGGTTTTCTTGACCTCCGCCACCGCCTTACCCTCCTTGATGATCACCGGCAGCAGCTTGTCCTGCGTCTCCTTGGGGAGCGCAGCGAGCAGCTCGGCGTGACCGAGAAGGATCTGTCGCGTGCTGAGCGCATCAAGCACGGAAGTGCTACAGTTCATCAGCGCAAGACGCTTATCCAGCGTTGCACGCGACCAGCCGAAAATACGCGCGACTTCGTCGCGATCGCCCTTGCACAGCCCGACTTGCTCGGCTGCCGCAATGGCTTCTTCGGCGGGCGACATGTCGGCTCGCTGGATGTTTTCGATGATGGCCAGTTGCTTCGCTTCGACCTCATCGATGTTTCGAACGACGACCGGAATTTCATAGTCTTCGCCGTGCGCCGCGAGCGCCGCCTTGTATCTGCGGCCACCAGCGACGAGGCTGAAGCCGCCGTCAGCGAGCGTGCGCACGATGACAGGCTGAATGACGCCCTTTTCGCGCACAGACGCGGTCAGTTCTTCCATCTCCGCCGCATCGAAATACTTGCGGGGATTGATGCTGACCTGAATGTGCTTGAGAGCGAGAGTAGGTTGTTGCTGCATGGCAGGGCTCCTGAGAGGGAACCTGCCCGCTTTGGGAGTGGTTCCCAAAGGGTTGAACAACGTGGGCTGACGAAGTCAGCGCGGGGTCGATGCGTCTATGACGCGGGTGATGAAGCAACAATAGCGGTTTACTTTGCGCGCACGCCGCGCAAAAGCTCACGAATTCATGCCGTCTTTCATAGCCAGGCGGGGCGCGGCTCATTCTCATCCGCATCCAGCGGCTTGCCCCGCGTCCACGCGAGGCGATGGACCGAAACGAGGTCCGCTGCAAGCCGCTCCGAATCGGCCGCGGAAAGCGCGAGGCTGAGTGAGCGAATCTCGTCGACGCCAACCGCAACTTTTACGACCAACGTCACGTCGCGGTACCCAGGCGCATCGAGCTTGCTGTCGTACTGGCAGGAATGCACGACGTCATCTTCTGGCAGCGGCGTGTTCGCCGGCTCGTCGGCAAGTCCCCACCGTCTGATCATTGCCCGCCAGCGCGTTTCCCCATTCGGAAAATAACGGTGTACTTCGGTGGCGTGCCGATGGTCAAGCCGCAGCACCTGCAGGCAGTGCTCCAGCAGATCGTCATTGAGCCGTCGAAAGTCCGGGAGACTGACGGGAAAGTCGTCGCCGTTGTAGAGCCCAGCGAGGAACTGAGCGACCACGCGCGCCTGCCTTGAACTCCCCTCCGCCACCTCAACGAGATGGGCGAGCGAATCCAGGCTCGCGTCGCGATCTTGAGCGCGTATCTCAGCCGCTCGCTGCGCGGGTGTCGTTCCGCCCGCCGCTTTAGCAAGGAAGTCGTCAACGGTCTCTTGGAGCGCTTCGGCCAAATGCGTTGGGACGGTAAAGGCGAGGGATCGGGTGCTGGGTGTTGGCGAATCGCTCATTGCATTGTTGTAGCGTTACGGACGCTCAAAGTCGCGCCTGTTCGCATGATGCCATGAGCGAAAAAGTGCACCGGCAGAACGCCGGCGCCCAAGCGATCGGCGCTTAACGGGAACGCCATACCGTGAACGGAGCGTAGTGACAATACGGGGCGCATGATCCGGTGCAACGAACATTGGCGCTCGCGATGGCTAGAATGCGCCGACCCATGGCCGGAAAGTCATCATCAGCCGGGCGCGCGGCCTTCGCGAAGTCATTTTATGGAAATCGTAGAAACCGCTTAGGAATTGGTTTAACGCCGGGCTCGCTTGCATCGCTCCTCGCTCTTACCGTGAAACGCGGCGGTGCAGTTGGAATGGTCGCCGTAGAATGCGATCTATGGGCGGCAGGCTGAGTAGATCAACCCGCCTTAGTATCAGGCGGTGCCCAAGATGGCCCCTGAATCGGCACCTCAACAAAAACGAATGCACACGCATAAAGGCGAATGAAAACAGAAGGCGTCAAATCACTGGTGCAAGAAGTCCTGGCCAGCTTGCCCACTCCATACACGGAGCATGTCATCGATGAAGTATTCGGTGCGATTCAAACCAGCCCAGCGTGGAATCGTCGCTACGACTCGCTGTGCGATGACCTCGGCAAGGCCACCGTTAATGCTTGGGGCGGCTACTGGATCGCCAATGCGCTCGGGAAATTGGGGGAGCGCCAAGCTCCGGCCAAACGAAGCACCCTGATCGGCTCGTACTCGTTGCTCGACACCGATGCAGTGCCTAGCAAACGCAAGCCAAAAGAGCCGGAAGCGCGTAAGTTGGTGTTCGATTACTTTCTGGCCCGCAAGGCGGATATGCCTGACGAGATCCGCAACTACCGAGAGGAGTTGGTGCTTCTGGTGATGGACGGAAAGACGACCGACGAGGCATTTAGCACCGTCTTCGAGTTCCACATGCAAGACTACGAGTCAAAAAAAAACCCGGCTCGAAAGCCGGGTTGTGATTAAGCGGATGTGAGCGGCGGCACCCGAGGATGCCGCTATGCGTCATGCTGATGCAGTCGTCGTTGCCAGCGACCGCGACAACAAAGTCGTGACTGCCCCCGCCAGCGTCCACTCGCCAAATTTCTGCTCATGGCTTTCATGGACGAGACGGTCAAGGCACAGCACCTCGACGCCATCGACTTGTACCTTGCCGAGGACGTTCGCCAGCACCGCGCGATTGGAGCCTTCACGTTTAACCGTGACGACGCCCTCCCCGACCACCACATACACGTTTGAGTCTTTCGGCATTTACGCTGCCTCCTTCAAAAGTTTGCGCATATGGCCGGACGTTTCCGCCGACAGCAATGCGAGGTCATCGACGAAACGATCCAGCAAAGAATCCATGTGCAAAAAAGTCTCGTCGTCCAGTTCCGGCGTCGCCCAGTCCAGCCCCGCCTGCGTCGCATCACGTTTGTGCGCGACCATTTGGTCCTGATACTCGTCGATGCTGCCCGGCAGGTGGAAATACAGCACCTTCAACACGCCCTTCCGGTTCCATCGCAGCGCGCGCCGCATCGCCTGATACTCGATGCGCCAAGTCCACGAACGGTCGTAAAAGAGGATGTAGTCGGCGTTCGGCAGGTTGTAGCCCGCGCGCCCTGATGCCTTGGTGGCCATCAGGCCGGTTGCGAGTCCACCCAAGAAACGCTTGTCCTTATCGGCCACGCGACGCTTGATCGGGATCTCCCCATGAAACGGCACTGTCTGCACACCATGCACATCCAGCTCGCGCGCCAGAAGATCGAGCACGCCCGGATTCTCCGCAAACACGATCGCTTGCTTTCCTTCCGCCGCAATCGCGCGCATGCGCGCGACAATTGCGCGCTGCTTGCTCGTCAGCCCGCCGATGTACTCCACGCCATCCATCCCGAACTGAGGATAGTTGGCAGCGAAGTGAACCGCGCGGATACGAGCGAGGATCGTCACCAGGTTGCACGCCTTCTTGTCATCGCGTGATGAGCGATACCAGTCAGCAAATTCATCAGCAGCGCGCAGGTACGCGGCCAGATGCCCGCGATCCCAGTCGACCGTCTCCACCTCAAACTGCGGCGGCTCGATCTGGATATAGCGCGACACCTCTGGCTCGGCGACGAGCCGCCGCTTGATGTGCGGCGCGAGCATCGCGCGGTAGAGATGCAGGTTGCCGATCTTCGGCACCTCGCGTTTCGCCCCGTCCTGCAGGCTTTCCGCGAACTGCCACGTCACCCATTCCAGCACCACGAAGTCATCCCTGAATCGATCGACGCCGCGCATCGCGTACTCCACCGAATTGATCCAGTTCTGCTCCAGGTAGCCTACGCGGTAGCCGTACGGCTGCGCTGCCGTTCCATCACCACCGGTGAACGCAACCAGTCCGAACGCATCTCGCGGATAATTCGGTATCGGACTGCCCGTAAGGACAAAACGTCGCCGCGCCGAAAGCTGCCAAAGCGCGCGGCTCTGATCGCTTGTCGGATTGGCAAGGCGCTCGCCTTCGTCGGCCACCAGCAGGCCGATACGGCGGCGAAGCCGATGGGCATACGTCACGCGCGCGGAAGCTGCCTTGTCGACCGGCATGCGCAGCCGCTCATACGAGATGAGGTTGATTCGCCGAAGGTCACCAAAGTCCGCCGCCGATTCGATTACCTTCACCTGATCGGCCGCGATCGGCATTTGGCCGATCTCCTTCAACATCTCCTCGATGAGCCGGGACTCAACAACGATGAGGCCGTGCTTTACGCCCGAGACGAGGATCAGCGCCAATGCGAGCCGGGACTTGCCGCAACCCTGCTCCCACGCGACGATGCATCCAGTCGGCTTCAACAGCGTTTCGACCAGATCATCGACTTGAAACTCCCAATCGAGCCACTGATCGACGCCGAGCGCCTTCACGCGCGACCGCAGCGCCGCTGCTTGGTCAGGAAAGCGCGCGCACAGACCTTCGTGCACCACCTCCCATCCCTCACTGACGTTCTCTACCGCGAACCGCGCATTGAGCTCATCGACCGACAGGTGATACCAGACGCCATGCAGCGCGTATCGGTAACGCCCATCGGCTTCGCGGTCGAACTGGACTTCGTCGCCCGCCTTGATGAGCGGACTCGCCCAGCGCGTTACGTCGACCTTGTGCGTTTCCTTCGCGATGCCCGACACGTGATCTCGCGATCCAGCGCCGGTTGTCCACGCCACGTGCCGCAGCGGTATCGCCTGACGCGCGCTGCGACGCATGCGTCTGCTGAAGTGCTCCATGAAGCCGGGCGCGAGTTGCGGGCTGCCACCGACGCTGCGGATTCGATCGAGCAACAGATCGAATGCCGCGACCGGATCGTCTTGCACGAGATACGTCTCCATATCCAGCAAGCCTTGTCCCGAATAACGGAAGCCGCGCGGCAGCCGGTGGCCGTCGCGCGAGTAGATGCGCTTCACGAGAACCGCGTTGAGCACCATCGCTTCGTTGAAGCCACACGCAAAGGACAAGCGAATGCGCCGGCCATCGTGCGACACCTTGACCGACTTGTCGCCCGTGACCGCACGCGTGATGAACGGCACACTGTCATCGAGCTTCTGCAGTCGCAACCGAGCTTCCCCGAAGGAGCGTTCCTCGAAGTGCAGCCCGAGATCTGGGCCAGGCTTCGCCAGATCGTCGACGACCACCCGCACGAAGTCCGAGGGACGATCGCGATAACGGTCGAACACCACCACGGCAGTGCGCACGTTCGCGCCCTCGAGCTTAAACGCGTCTGCCGGCAGTTCGAAAAGGCCTGCCGCGCGGCGCTTCAAGCGGTCGCCCTGCTCGCCCGCGATCATCGACTCGGCGGTCGTGATCGGCAGGAGCGCGACGACGATGTTCGCCGCCTCAAGCGCCTGATGCACGGCGTAGTCGTGGCTCAAAGCGCTGGTGTGCGCGCCGTACCGGCCCCACGTCGTGCACTCGAGCGTCTGCAGATGCGGCGACTCAAGATGGATCGAGAACGGCGGATTGATCAGTGCGATATCAAAGCGCGTCGGATGGATGTCCTCCATGCCAGCCTGCCGGAACTCGCAATTAAATCCCCCCTCCTCGAACACCTTCTGGCACTGCTGGATGACATCGGCGTGCACGTCGACGCCGAACACGGCATGGCGTTCCGAGTCTGCGTACTGAAGCAGCCGACCGGAGCCGACCGAGTTATCCAGGATGCGGATAAGCCGATCGACCTTCCAACCGCTGACGAAGCTCCACATGAACGCCGCAATGGCGTCCGGTGTGAAAAACTGCCCGAGGTGCTGACGGCGGGCTGCGGCCAGCTCGCCCTGATGGGCGATCGACGGCGCCTGCGATCCCAAACTTCGAATCGCACGCAACGGCTCATACCAGTCCCGCTCGAACGAAAACAGATCTCTCTGCATGAGTTACCCCTAGAAATGAAAAGACCCGCCGAAGCGGGTCAAGGATGAGACGGCGGAGGCCTCAGTACCGGTCGCGCGAGGCGAGGTACTTGGCGCCGAACTCACTAATGAAGAGGGACAACGCGTCGCCCACGTCGTGAGCGAACTTGAACTGCCACTTATCGTTGAACATCACGATTTCCAGCCCGGTGAAAGACAGCTTCTCGCGCGTCGAGAACGTCAGTTGATGGACGCTGAAGTTGCGCAGTTGCATCGCCAGCGCGCCGAACTGATGCTTCTTCGCAAAGGTGGCCAGGCCGCCGAACGTTGTCACGACCGACTGCTGCGACGAGTAATAGACCTCGCGCTCGCCTTTCGAGCGAAACGACGCTTCAGACGAGACACGCTTTTCCAAGATGACAGCGCTGCTGGTGCGCTTGATCTCGGTATCGGGCTTGAGCCAGAAGCCGTCGATGATGGCCTTGGCTGCCTGCTCGAACGCGACGCGCTCGCCGGCTTCGCCGCCGAACGTTCGCTCAAGGTGTTGCCAGAAGCCGTCCAAGTCAGGGACGTTGTTCTTCTTCAGTTCCTCCTCAATGTCGAGGCCGCATCGGTCAAGCTCGCGACTCTGGTCGATCTCGATTCTGCCGCCGGCGGGGGCGAACTTGCGGCTCGCCTCCATCACGAGCCGCGATAGCAGCCTGCGGCAGAATGTGTTGAGCTCGCGCTCGACCTTGTATTCGCTTCGGACTTCCATCGCCGAATACTCGGTCAACCCGTTTGCGAAGACGTCACGCTCAGCCTGAACGACCGCGCGATATGCCTCTGCTGCTGCAGTTTGGGCCGTCTTGAACTGCTCGATCAATTGCTTGTACATGCGTTGCTCCAAGAAATGAGCAGGCGCACGCCCGCGGTGGGGACATGCCCCTGCGGGTGGAAAGAAAAGTGGTGATTGGCGGCGGCAGACTGCTATGCGCCTGATGGTCGATGCGCAAGTCGCGCGGGTGATTGCAAGACGATACTCGTCAGGGATGTTGCTATCGCAGGCGAAAGAGGAGCTTTTGATAGCGGGGCGGTTTCAAACCGAGGTGCAACGGGGGGGTTAATGTTTAGCGCTTTGGGATTGGCTCGCTGAGGCAAGTGTCGCAGCAAAGACCTCGAATGGCGAATGGAACGCGTGGGTTGCGCGCGGCCGGCTGTTCAGGCTGTCGGCGATGGCATCGAGCTCGTCCTGAGTGTAGACCGAGAGGTCAGTGCCCTTAGGCAAATATTGACGGAGCAATCCGTTGGTGTTTTCGCAGGTCCCACGCTGCCAGGGGCTATGTGGGTCGCAGAAGTACACGCGCACGCCAGTGGCTGCAGAGAGTTCTTGATGCCGCGACATTTCTTTTCCCTGGTCGTAGGTAAAGGTTTGTCGCAGCGGTGCTGCAATCGAGTTGAGTTTGGCAGAGAAGCCCGCCAGCGCTGAAGCGGCGGTGGCGTCTTCCATCTTGGCGAGCAGCACCAGACGGCTGGTCCGTTCGACCAAGACGCCGACAGACGATTGATTTCCGGCGCCCTTGATAAAGTCGCCTTCCCAATGACCAGGCAGCAGGCGGTCCTCGATTTCGGGCGGGCGCACGTGGATACTGACCATGTCGGGAATCTGCCCGCGTCGGTCTGTACCGCGCGTGCGGGACATACGGGTGCTGTGGCCGTGGCGCAGGCAGGCAATCAACTGGCGGCGCAATTCGCCGCGCGGCTGAGCGTAGATGGCCGTGTAGATGGTTTCGTGCGAAACGTGCTGGGTCGGGTCGGTCGGATACATGCGCTTTAGTGTGCCCGATATCTGCTGGGGTGACCATTTCCATTCGAGCAGGGTGAGCACGACCCGCCAGCAAACGCTTTGTAGGCAAAGCTTCGCGGGGCGGCGGCCCGCGCTACGGCGGGCGGCGCTGAGCGCTTCAGCCGGCACTGATGCGTAGCCAGCAGGAGAACTGTTCCGCGTCAGTTCACGGCTCACGGTGGACGGCGAGCGTCCGAGCATTCGGGCCATGGCCCGAATGCTCACATCCTGCAGTCGCAGGCTTGCAATGGCGAGGCGTTCTTCAGGTTGAAGCTGCTGATACGAAGTTTTGTTGGGCATTGCAACACCTTATATGAGACAGGTGTTGCACCTCGCTTTTGAGGCCGCCCGGCTATTGCCGGGAGTCGCCAAAAGATATCCCCAATTTCTGTGGCTAACCCTGGGGATAAGTGAATCGCATCGCGTGCATCGCGTTGGACTCAGCACAGGGCCGATCCCGCACCAACGCTATCCGGATAGCGTCCGTTTTGAGGAATGAAGCATAAAAACATATCGCTTTTCCCCTGTCGCTTTACACGAGGCTTTCCAAAAGAGCTTCCGCGCGCTGAATTCGCCGGTGAAAGACCACCGATTCAAGTCATCTTTCGCACGGCCGAGCGCTCGGCGTCAGATGAAAATTGGCGGACCGCATAAACGTGCACTCAAATTGCCCCCCGGACGCCATGAAGCTTAGTCACATCGCCACCGTCGCCATCATGTGCGTTTCGGCCGCCTGCTCGGCCACCGCTATAGGACTTGTTGCTCAGCAGTTCTTCGTTGAACGCAGCGCGAGCGATGTGGTCGTCGATACGGCCATTGTGGAGCGCATGGAAAGCGTCGCTGATGCCATTAACTACGTCTCCGATGACAAGAGACAAGCGTTACTGACCGCATACGGATATTCGAGCCAGCAGTCTTTCGATGACGCACTGATGCAGCAGCGCGGCGATCTCAACCGTGCGTTGAGCAGGCGCGCGACTGAGCTCGCGAAGGGCGATGAGCGGTTAGCAGCCGTGCTGGCCGCCTGCGCCTTCGCGTCCGTTGTCTCCATCGTCGGGGCTCTCGCGCTGTGCGGGACGCGCAGCCGTCGACGGCTGTCAGGCGCTGTTGCCTCAGCTTGATGCACTGGCCAGCCGTCATCGAGGAGCTTGTGCCGCTGCGCGCGTATCGGCTTGAGACTCGACCAGTGGAACTCTCCAACGGGCTGTTTCCAGGACTTCTATTGGACCGTATCTTCCTAAAGCAGCACACCGTTGATGGGTTGCGCTTTCTCGAATTCCAGCGAGCGAATGGCACGAGGCACATCGTTGAGGCTGGCGAGATCGAGCGCGCTTTACCGATCGGACGCCTTGCAGCTATGCGCGATGACGCGCTTCGGACAAACCTCGCTTTACGAATCGAACGATGAACGTGATTGTTGTCAGCTTCGAAGACTTCACCCTCGACCCGGCAGGTGCGCGCGCTGACGCGACGCCGGCAGCCGGGTTTCCCGACAGTTGGCTCGACGCGTTGGTCGGGACCGGTGCTGTCTTTAAACGCGATTACGCGGCGCCCGGTGCCGTCTCCACCGTTGGACTGCACTTCCCAAGCAGCGACCACGCCGAGCAGTTTTGTCTAAGCGTTCGTGAAGCGGCGAGTCTGCTCGGCACGCGTGCTCACATCCACAGAGTTCCGATCGAGCAAGCGCATTCGACATTGCGCGTGGCGAAGGGTTATGACGCTCGTATCGTTTGACGGCGTAACCGTCGCGCTCACTGAGGTTCAGGACAATCCCGCAAAGTACGCGCGAGCGCTTGAGCGAGCCAGGAAGACTCCCGGGTACGCCGTCTGTCGCTGCCTGCCCACATCACCCACTGCGCCATTGCGTCTAGTGATCCGGCGTTATGGATCGCTCTTTCATCTTGCACGGTGGCCGGACGACGGTCACCGTCACAATCCGAAGACTTGCTCTTTCTATCGGGCGGCGTCTCAGCCATCTAGAAACAGCAACGACACGCTGGCGGCGATTCGGACCATCGCTTGTGGTTTAGACGTCAAGCTCAACACCTCGCTGTCTGTCCGCACCGTCGATCGATCTACGCGACAGTCATCTGGCGCCGCATCAGGGGCGATGTCGCGTCGCGCAGCGCCGCTGCTCGGCTTCCTTCAGCGAGTGTGGGAGGAAGCGGGTCTGAACGAGTGGGCAGGCGCGCCCTCTCGCGGCTGGGGTACGTGCAACGCGCAACTCGTTTCGGTGCTCGGTGATGGAAAGCTGAACGGCAAGCCGATGCAGGACGTGTTTCACGTCATGCGCCGATACGATGTTGCTGACGGTTCTTGTGTGCTCGCGGAGTTCCAGTCATTCCTTGATCGTATAACGACTACGCCCGCCAAGTCGGAGCGCGGACTTCTAATCGCCGAACTTCGCAGCGTCGAACCGTCGAAATACGGGTTCGTCGTCAAACTGCGCCAGACCTATGAGACGTTCTTCGCGTCGAAAGGAGTGATCGAGTCTGCAGCCGATTCCTTTAAACCGGCGTGGGCCATGATCGGCGACGCTAGCGCTCGGGTGGTGGCGCTAGCCGTCATCGAGCGGACGAAAGACGACAACCTCCGGATCATCGATTTGGCGCTGCAACTATGCAACAGCGCATTTCTGCCTTGCGACTCAAGCTTCGAAGTCGCGATGGCGAACCGCCTCGTCGCGGAGCGGCGACGATTCGTAAAGCCCATGCGGCTTGAGCAGGGAGACGCGATGCTGCCCGACTTCAGGCTGACCGATACGACCGTTCCCACGGCAATCGAGGTGTACGGGATACAAGGCAACGCTCAATACGTAGCGCGCAAAGCGGAAAAACAGGCGCTGTACGCGCGCGAAGGCGCGCCATGCGTGGAATGGATCCCGCCCGACGATCTGGCATCAGTTCAGCTTCCGCCCGCAGCTTGACACGGCGCTTTCCCAAGATAGCCTCAGCGCATAACCAATTGTGAAAATGCTCCCATGGAATCGAACTCGTTCTTCCTCAAGCGCGCAGTCGCGCGCGATGCCGACTGGCAGGTGAGCTATCCAGCACTGTCAATGGCAAGCTCCACTGACGCGGTCGACGAACGTCGCAAGCAGATCGTCGTCGCAGCCGCCGATGAGACCGACCTGCGAATGGTGTTCTTCAGCTCCCTTGGTGCGATCCTGGATTTTCAGGCTTCGTGGAAAGAAATCGAGGCCAGTGCGCGTAGCTGGCTGGCATTCACGATTCGTTGGAATCGCTGGTGGCTGCCGAGCGTCACGGATGCGCACTGGATCGAAAGCAATGCATTCGCGCCCACCGACCTGCGGTTCGCGAACCGGGAACTTGACGGCGGACCGACTGACACTGCATCGTTCCGTCGCTATCTGGACGTCGTGGAGTTGCACTACCGTCGCGACGAAACGATCTCGCAGGTCCTGTTTCCGGATAGCATTTACCGCCCGGAAACTTCACTGCGCGAATGAACCGCGTCATCCCCTTCAAACGTGTTTCCGTCACCGCTGAGACGAGCGACTCGCGCGCGGGTGGCTGCGCTCATCGCCACATCAGACTAGACCAGCATGGTGGCGTCGTGACGTGCACCGATTGCAACGCGACACTGGCGCCCTTCTGGGCGCTGTCTATGCTCTCCGAACAGTACAGCCTCGCTATGTCGCAGATCGAGCGGCTGTCCGCCCGACTGTCGCTCGCCGACGCGCGTCTGCTCGAACTGTCTGCCCAGCTCGACGCACTGCGCGGGGACGAAAGCCCCTCAAAACCATCATCTACCGAGCCTTGACCATGCACCGAATGATGGTCCAATAGCCTTATCGGCAACTCATTTAGAAGCATCATGAAACAGACGTTTTCGTGCGGGCACACCGGCAAGGGGAAGTATTGCCACGCATGCGTAGCCGCTGAAAAGCAAAAGGCTGAACAGCGCGCGGCCCTTGAGCATAAGCGCGCGGCGAAGCAGTCACATGCCGACGATCCGATAGATCTGTCCATCGTCCGGCACCTGTCCGCAGTACAACGAGAGGCAAGAGACCTGCTTGTGAAGGTCAGTAGCGGCGTACATCCATTTTCGCTCAACGGGAAGTTCATCAAGTCCTCTGCGGGCAAGCTGCTGTCAGTGCCGGTGGGCCGCTCCTACCGCCTGCTCTTTGACGCCCCGTCTCTGACACCTCTGCGCCTCGTCAGTCACGAAGATTACAACGGGATCGCGGCGAACCGGGTAGCCGCATAACTTGCCAAGACTAAGCGCTTCGCTCAGCACCTTGCCGACGAGGTACATCGCGATAAATTTGGCCCTCGCCTGACGCTGCGTAGAATTCACGCAATTCGTTCCGCGAAGAACGTTAGTGCACCGGCTGCAAGGGAGCCTTCCGACATTCGCGTTCGGGCGGCGCCTTACAGGTAGATATAATCCACGGCGGCTTTCAAATATATCGGACCGCCGGACTGCCGGCGACAGGACAGCGCCATGACTGACGAACTGTTTCCCTGCGACCATTGCGGCGGAAAGTGGGCCTTTGGATATTCCCACCGGTTACTGAAACGCCCGTCCGCACCCGCGCGTGACTATCTGAACGCTGACGACAGTATTGCGCCCGAGATGAACGACATGGAGTCGCGATCTCTGTATGCTATTCCTCAGGAGAAAGTCTGCTGCATCTACTGCGAAGACTGCGGAATGCAGACGCCTTGGATCTCCATCGGCAACGATCGCTACGCGGCACTGGACAAGGCCGGCGAGATCTGGAACGCCCGGGTGCGACGGCCCAAAGCCAACGAGGGCGATCTTCTGAAGCTTGTACGCAAAGAGATTAGCGCCGTCGACGCTGCGTACCTGATTGACCTACTGTCACGGAATGAAGACGATTGGGAGAAGCGCGGGCCAATTTTCCAAATGCTCGCGAAGAAGATCGCCGACAGCAAGATAACGATGAGCGAGTTCTGGCCGGTCGATACCGTCCTCAACGATGCAGCCCGCTATCGAAAACTTCAACAGTTGGCCAAACGCATTTACATCGACGGTGTCGCTTCAATACAGTTTCCGCGCATTCCGGCCACAGGCGGCGACGAGGGAAGTTTCGAGAACAGCGTCAACCTCGCTGTCGACGATTTGCCCGATCGAAACCGCTGGTGACTTGACTCCGTGACGCGCCGGTCATACTGAAGGTAATTCGGTCCTCCGGCCGGAATCAACAACGGAAAGATAATGTCGCCCATCCAATACATCGTCGCCGCTTACCGCCTCCGCGCCAAGCTGGCCCCCCAAATCGCGACCGTCATTGCCCTGGGAGCGATCCTCACATATCACGCACTCACAAGCCCGCAACTGAGCTGGCTCTTGGGATAGCCGGGCTCGGGCAACGCTATCCGGATAGCGTTACTTGAAAATCGCGTTGCACGTAACCCATTGATATTAAAGCCGATCATTGCGACGCCCGCGTGTGCCAAGTTATCCCCTCCCCCTTAATTGGCACACGTTTCGGCACGGGGATGATCACGTTAGGAACCATATCTGCTACTGCGCCAGCGATGACCCCGTCGCTAAGTCCCCGGCTTTGTCCGCTGCTAGCGTCCGATAAACCTTCTGCCTGGAAATGCCAAGAGCCTTGGCTGCGGCGGAAATATTGCCTTCTGTCACAGCAATCGCGGCGCGTACTTTGTCGACCGAGAGCTTCGGTGATGCGAGTTGCCTCTGGACGGAATAGCTCGACAGATAGGCACCGGCCTTTTGCGCTTTACTGTGGCCGGCCGCCTCCACCACGGCTTGCATCGCTTCCCGATGGAGCGCCGGATCGGCCCTTTCGTCGCTACGCTTAATCGGCGCAGGAACGCCAGCATACTTTTCAAACATTTGTTGCAAGAACTGATGCCTCAGGCCGTGGCACGTAACGCCCAAGCCAGACTTCGTCACCCCATAGCGTTTGAGAACCGTATAGAAGTGGTCTTTCCACTGAGTCTTTTTATAGCCATCGGGGATGGTCGAGCCGGTAGACCGGTTTGTATGGTGAGCAGCCTCAAGTAGCACATCCATCTTGAACTCGATCGGCACCACACGAGCACGACCGCCCTTCGTGCCGTGGACAACGTTCAGCTTTCCGTCTTTGCGGACCGCGTCCTTCGGCCTCAAGAGAAAACTCTCCTCGACCCTTAGCCCGAATGCAGCTTGCAGCTTCATCTGCATTGCGACTACCGGCTCAGTCTTCGCGATCTCTTCGAGGATCTTGACCGCATCGATCCCCCTACCGTCCCACGATTTATCTTCCGTCGCAACATATGACCGTCGGAAGTCATGGGCGTCGGGGTCGATATATTCCGACATCGTCTTAACCACGGTGGGCTTGTTAATCCACTTGGTGAACGCGCGGAAGTACGTCAGTTTGTTTTCGATGGTCCCAGGACTCTGCCCTTCCTTGTGCCACAGCGCCACAAGAGCTTCAATGTGCTTTTTCCTGAGCGCATATGGCGTCTGTAACGCAAAACCAATCTGGCGCAGTTCGACGAACGACCGGCAAAGCCTGCGCAGTCGGAAGCTTTGCGTCTTTACTGATAGCGGCTTGGCGCTAACACGCGTGCGACTGTGGACTCGGTTGACATTGTCGGTAAAGATCCGCTCGAGACCAGACCGGAAGTCGGCGGGTAGCTCAGGATAGTCGGACACGATGCCCTTCACGTAGACGGTTACGGTCATTTGAATGCTCCTTCTTCATTCGTCGATTGCAGTTTCATAGCCGCGACGTACATTGCTCGACCCCGCTCGAATGCCACCGCCAACTCACTCGCTCGCGCGAAGCCGTTTGACACACCGTCAGCCACCCACGTGGCCGAACTCCATCCAGCAATCGCTGCATGACGGAGTGCCCTTCGCCGAGATCGGGTCCGTAGGCAATCGAGAGCCGGCATAGAGACCATGCGACTTCAGCTTCGAAAGCGTGATCTATGAGTGCAAAAGTCCGACTCCGTCGGGCTTGCGTACATGCCGTCGAGCAGTGACGTTGCTCTTTCCCATAGTCAACGCTTTGTTCTTGGCTGCGCTCAACTGCCACGACGGCCCTCGCTCAACACCTCTTTCACCCTAGGCGTGCACGCACATAGCAATCGCGTCAGCACACCAGCGCCTGACGTATCGATCACATCAGCAAGCATCAGGGCTCGCAGTCGTGCGGTACGGGGCCGACACATACCAGCAGATGGCAAGGTAGGTCGAGACGAGCTCTGCTCGCAACACGTAACTTTTCAGCGGCTCTAGCAAACGCGTTCTCCTTATTTGCGGACAAGCGCGACAGTGCTCATCTGTGCGCGGTGCCATTCGTTGCCTCTGCACCGCAGACCTCAGGAGCCTATCCCCGAGTGTTGCCGCACAGCTGCTGCGTATCCCCGCCGGGTCCCGCCTTCCTGTCCTTTAGCGATTCCATCCGATAGCCCCGCACGTGGAAGAAACGTGCATCGACCTCCGTACTGCTGCGTGCTGCCAGTCGTTACGCTTCGCGTGTTGACCGCCGCTGGTTTGCTGCCGGCGCACGTCCAACGCGTAGGCCGCTTCGCGGGACCTCTCGTCGTTGTGTGCTTCCTGCTGCTTCCAGCAGTCGAATCGCGCGCTGTTGAGTGTGCGATTCGGCTGTGCCGCTGCTACGGCTACCGCGCCGGCCACAAACGCGCTGCTGCGCGCCGGTGTGCTCCGTCTTTACGACGGCACGACCTCGGCCAAGTGCTCGGTAATCTCTTTGCGCTGTTTTTTCCCGGGTGCGCCGCCCGTTCGTCTTCCGTACAGAGATCAGCTTGGCGCGTCGGCCTAGCTGGTCCCCCATCCCAAAGCGCGTTCACTCGGTCGCGGTGTGTCGGACCTCATGCAACGTACCCAGCGTCGTGTGCTGTAAGGATGCGTCCATCGTCATTGAGGGGTGACGAAGCGGCTCATGGATATCTGTCCATGACCACTCCCAAGCCGTCTCAATTCGGACAATCGGGCGAAACCGCCCGCAAACCCAATGGATATCGCGTGTCCAGCGTCCTCAATTTGGGTCACTTTGAACTTGATTAGATTCAGAAAAAGGCCGCTTCATTTCGCGGCCGTGACAGAGGGGTTTTCGCTAGGCAAAGCGGTCCCCTCGATGGTCCATTTCAGGAAGGTCGATGCGCATGCGCGCGGTTGGTGAGTAGAAGAATAACGGCCGCGGTGCCTAGAAGCAGAGTCAAAAGCTGCCCAAATGTTGCGAGCTTTTGCTTCCTTGACATTGCGCGGCGATCTGTAGAGTTGAACAGGCGTAACGGGGACTTTTCTCACCGCCTTCGTTCCGATAACTGACAGATTGGCGCCGTTCTAGCGTGCCGATTAACTCTCTCACCGATTAGGTGAAGATAACTGATCGTTATCCGGACGTTTGGAGAAAAGGAGCCGTCACCGCTGCCCGTCTGCCACTTCTCGGTCAGATATCGGGCAGATAAGTGCACCTATCGAAAAACTCTGGAGAGAGAATGAAAACGCATGCATCCGTCCTAGCCGTCGACGTCGGATATGGAAACACTAAGGTCGCTGTCCGAAACGGCTCGGAAGTATCCACGTTCATGTTCCCGTCGCTGACTCCGGACTATCAGGCCCGAACCATGACCAAGCAAAGCAACGGCGTGTTGAGGGCAATCAGGACCGTTGGAATCGAAGTGAACGGCAAGCAGTACGAGGTGGGACCGGAAGTGCCGCTGACCTCTCGCAACGGCGACCCTGGGCGCACCCTTGTCGGTAACTACTGCACTACGGATAGCTATGAAGCACTCCTCGGTGGAGCGTTCCACTTCGCCAACGTGTCGTCGGTCGACAGGCTTGTGCTCGGACTGCCCGTTCAGACATTTCAACAACACGCCGAGGCGTTGCGCAGTAAGTTTTCGGGAACTCTGCAGTTCGGCGATGAGGAAGTTTGCGTCGGAAATTTGATGGTGCTGCCGCAACCGTTGGGCGCTCTGGTTCACTTCTCGCAACACCCCGACTTCAACCCGTCGCAGCGCAATATGATCATCGATGTCGGCTACTACACGACCGATTGGGTCGTCGCCAAGGGGCTTACGATGGAGGAGCGTCGTAGTGGCGGACACCAGAGCGGCGCATCGCACTTCTTCCAAAAGATGGCGGAGCTGATCGGTGCAGCGACAAAAGAGTCGGCCCTAGCGATTGAAGAAATCGACGAAGCCGTTCGTGAAGGTGCGCCCTACTATGTGTTCAACGAAGAGATCAACCTTGAGCACTACGCTGCACAGGCACAGTCGGTCCCGGAAGCAGCGGTCAATGCGATCGGCAACTCCGTCGGTTCCACCAACGACATCCGCTGCATTTTCCTTACCGGCGGCGGTGCGGCGCTTTACGAGCCCGCTATCCGCGCGTTCTTTCCCCGCAACCGCATCGACGTCATGAAGAACGCGTGCTTCTCGAACGTCCGTGGGTTCTTTGCGGCCGGCGAGGCCACACAGATGCGCGAGCGCGATAAGAAGCGGAAGGAGGCTATGACCGCATGACAGGGACTATCGAGATCAAGCTGACAGTCAGCGAAGTTGTCACGCCCTCTTTGTTTGCTGCGTTAATGGAGGTCTCGAATCCTCGACAACGAGCTGCGCTGCTCAAACGTCTTGCGGACGACGCTCTTCGCGGCAGGGAAAACGCGGGTCTTGCCTATAGCGCCCAACAAGGGCGGACCGTCGAAACAGAGGTTTCCGACAGCGGAACGCTGCCTGCCCAAACGCAAGTGAAGCCCGCGTCGGTTGTGGACAGAAGGCCGCAGACGCTTGCCGATAGCAAGGAGGCGCCGTCTGAGACTAGCGACGATGCGCATCTGAACTATTTAGCAGACAGCCTGTCGGCTTTTGCATAAGTTTCTGTCAAGGGGGCGGCGGGCATTGTCTCGCCGCCCGCCAGTGTCACCACCCTGCGCCTTGACTATCAACGTGTCGTGGCATCATTTCTCATAAGGCCGGGCAAGCGGTCGGAAAGTCCCTGAGAAAACGAAATGACAATACTCGATACCTTCATGCAGTTCGATTGGACGCGCGCCGTTCGTGTCTGGATCTTAGTAGCAGCCGGGTTAGCTGCGTGGGAGTCGGCTTACCTGTTTCGTCGTGCCGTCTTTCGACCACGCGAAGGTGCCGACGATGCTCGATAAGTTCATGACATTACCCCTAGTCGCCCGTCGCGCCGTCACTGCGATCACTCTTTTTTTCGTTGCCTGCGTCGCAGCTCGCCTGCCGGATACACCATTTTGTAACTGGATCTTCGGGCTCTCTCTCGTCGGCTCCTTTTGGGCCAGCGGCGTGATGGTTCCGGCGATTAAGGTCGTGCTCTATGTGTTCAAAGTTGCCCTGAGAATCAAGGCTAGTTCATGGTGAGCACCGACGCTATGGACAAAAAAAACCCGGCGTTTTGGCCGGGTTTTTTATTAATAGCGATGGTTATCAATGCAATAGGGTCACCCCCTGGGCGTTCGCCTGTCGACGAATGCAGTAAAACCAAGCAGTGTCCAGCGTGACGCCTTGTTTCTCCAGTCGGGCATGACCGCCACGCTTCCTGTCGATCACGTCATAGGCTTCCGCCTCCGACTTCCCTACTCTGACCGAGCCGTTTTCGACGCCGGAAGTTGCCACGATCTCATACCGGCCAACAATCATGCTGAAGCTCATTTCCTTTTCTCCATTGGAAAAGCTCGGGCGGATTGCGGCCCCAGCGGGGACGAATCCCCACCGGGCAAAAGCTACTATTAGCGGCCAGTCGGCCGCGGAATCAAACAATTAGACGTGCAGTGCTTCGCGTTCGTCGCCGCGCACCACCATTGCAACGGCCGGGCGATGCGCTGCCTGCGATGCAAACCACTCGTCCGCAAAATCGGTTTCCCGCTTTTTAGGCCGGTGAACCATAGCCGTGTAGCCTTCAGCTCGCAGCCGCTTCGCCAGCTTCAATGCGGCATCGACGCCCGGCGATTTGCCGGTGCGGGGATCGACCGCATCGAAGTCCGCGAAGATGTGAACGACGCGGATTCCGAGGCCGTCCGGCACAACGAAATCGGCGAGAAGGATTCGATTCAGGCAGTACCAGACCGGCACATCGAAGAGCATGTGCGCGGCATACGCCGTTTCGAGGCCTTCCGCGACGCCAACTTCGCCATCGACTGGATCCATCAGCCGGACTGCGCCGCCGTTAAGCTTATGAAGCGTCACGTCGTTCAGCTTGGCCGGAAGGATCTCGCCATCGTTAGTGACGATCGACGCCTTCGCCGGTTTCGAGCGTTCAAGGAACGTGCGGTGCAGCGTTCCAAGTCGGCCGTCCGGCAGCGTGAAGCGAGCGAGGATGCCCGGCCACTGACCGATAACTTTCTTCTCGTGGCGGTAATCGAGCATCGCCATGCGCAGCGCCGCGGACGGCGCCACTGTGAGACCCGGCACCCGCTCGCGCAGGTACCGCGGAACGAGGCCATCGGACCCGACCAGCGTCGCGCGATCCCACATTGAGTCGAGGCGCTTGCGCGCCCACTCGGGATCGACCTTTCGGCCAGGCGCCGGGGCCCCCGGTTGCGCACGGTTTTGCCGTACATCGGCCAGACTGCCGCCTTCGAGTTCGATCATGAGTTCGCGGAAGGTCATTCCGGCGGACTTGCAGATGAGCTCGAAGCCGTCGCCGGCTTTTCGGTCGCCGTCGTTGCACTTGCGGCAGACCCAGTCGCCGCGGCCGCGGTTGTTGTCGTATGTGAAGCGGTCGTTTCCGCCGCAGATGGCACAGGGTGCGCCCTTCCCGGTTAATGAGCTTGCGGGCACTCCATACTTCTGGAGTAACGCAATCCACTGTTCCGGGGACAGCTTGACGTCCTTTACATTCATTGTCACTCCAGTTGTGGTGTGGTTGAGGTCGATGCCTGAACAGGCGGTGAAACCGTGCTCAAAAAAGCCGTCCGACTCGCGCGAGGCGAGCACGGCGGGCGGCTTTTTTCAGCAGGGAAAGGGAAAGGTGGTGTAGCGACGAACGCGGCCATGTCGCGCAAGAAAGAGACGCTTCGCCGCTTCGCCGACCGTTTCCGGTTCGACGAAGCAACGAAGGTGAGGAGATACAGGAAGTGAGGTGAGCCGTTACGGGATCAGATCGCAGCCCACTCGCGCCGCGTCAGAAATCCACGGAACGGGATGTCGTCGTCGTCGAACCCGCCACCTCCCCCATACGACGTCGATTGCGGTTCGCGATTCGCCGGCGCAGGGTTGCTGGATCGCGGCTGCTGCGAACGTTCTTGACGTGCAGGGCGCTGGCTCTCGAAACCATCATTGGATGAAGGATCGCCGGCGGAGCGGCCGCCGAGCATTTGCATCTGGTCTGCGACGATTTCCGTCGAGTACCGCTCTTGCCCGGCCTGGTCCGTCCACTTTCGCGTGCGGATTCTGCCTTCGATATAAACCGACGAGCCCTTTTTCAGGTATTCGCTCACGATCTCTGCCAGCCGACCGAAGAACGACACTCGGTGCCACTCGGTCTGCTCCTTCATTTCGCCCGACGCTTTGTCTTTGTAACGATCGGTCGTTGCGAGTCGGATATTCGCGACCGCATCGCCGCTAGGCAGGTAGCGCGTCTCAGGGTCTGCCCCGAGGTTGCCTACGAGAATGACTTTGTTTACTGATGCCATAAAAAGCTCCGTTACGATTTCTTGGAAATAGACCAAAGCCACTTGTCCCAGAGCACTTGCGCGCCGCTGGCGTCGAGCTTGGGTCGGCCACGTTTATCGACGGCAGGTACCTTGATCTTGCCAAGGCGCCTGACCTCTATGCGATCGCCAACTTTGCAGTGCGCTTCAGCGATCGCGTCGCGAAGACCCTCGCCTTGCAGCACGTCAACGCCTGTATGGTGCTCGAGCGCGATGCAGAACGATTCGTAGGTCTTCCCCGGTCGTTTGCCGTCGGGGAACTCCTTCTCGCCCCACTCTTTCAACACGCCATAACGCGCGCGCTCACCCGGTCGACGCGATGACTCTGCGGCTCGCGCTGGCGTCGGCGCGATGGCCTCAACGATTTGTTGGGGCGGTCGCGCGTTGCTTGCAGCGGCCGTACGGGTTGCCGCACCCGTAAGCTCTGGAGGCGTTTCTGTCGGATGAGCGTCCCTGACAGCAGCCGCAATCGCCTCTGTCAGCGAACCCTTGTGTTCACGCAGAACTTCCCAGTGCGGAGCAAGCGCCGGGATCAGCTTCATTCCGACGGCGGTTGGCTTTAGCTGGTAGTCAAAGGCTGGGTAAAACTGCACGACGACATCGCCCTCGTCGCGAAAGAGCATCGGTTGGCCTGCTATCGCGATTTGCCGTTCGTTGGCACCGCCCTTACCGACCTCAACCGGGGATGAATGGCTTGTGGGATTGTCGCTGCGACGCTGCGGCTGCGGCGTCACTCCGAAAAACGTCCCGATCAGCCGGCCGAATGTTGATGTGCTCATCGTCGGCCTCCTACACCAGCGTGCCGAAGCACTCGCGACGCACCTCTTCCATGTCGCGCTTGAGCAGCGGGTTGCTCAGGATGACGTCTTGCAAGAACTCGGGATCGACGCCGTTGATCTGGCAGACGAACCGATACGGCAGCGCCCCGCTCCAGAACTCCATGACCCAGCCGAGCGTTGCTCGGTAGTCTTCGAGTTCCATCTTCTTTCTGTTTCTGAGTCGCTCGCTGAACAGTACAGCGCAGTCCATCAACGACTCGGGCATGTTGTCGCCGCGTCTGCTGTCAGTCGCAAGACTGATCAACGCGTCGACCATTTTGTCTTTTACCGCCTCGCTCCACAGATGCGGATCGGGGAGAGGATCAGGCTTGGCTCGGGCACGCGTAATCGGCGCAGGAGGAGCGTCGAACATGTCCAGTTGCCATGCTGCTACTTCTGCTTGCATGGGAATCTCCGAATAAACGGGAACCCATGCCCGCAACGGGATGGTTTCCCGTTGGGGTGAGGGGTCAAGACCGCCCGCGCGGGCAGTCTTGACATTCAGGCGTAGCGACTAGTCGTCGGTGCCTGTCTTAAGTGGAACGACCACTGCGGACTTGGCGTACTGACGTTTGATGGGCGTGACATTGGCGTCGGCGGTAGCCGGAGCGACAACGGCGGGCGCGTGCGCCTTCGAATCCTCAGCTTTCTCCTCTTTCAACGCCGCTTTAATGGATCTCTTGATCCAGACCGCGACGGTGAAGGAGACAAACAGAAAGGCGAAGAACGAGTGCGCGGCAAACCACAGGGCAAAGCAAACAGCGACCAACCAGCCGGGCGATTTCATCGCCTTCATTACTAACTGCTTCGGCATTTTTCTCTCCAGAAAAAGACGCACTAGGGGATGTCCATCCAGTACAACGCTGGATGGTTTTCGATGCTCGGGTGAGCAGGAAAAACGGGCGCGCGGAGAGACGCTTTCGTCACGGCTCGATGAAGGCGTGGCGGAAGCAGCTCACTGCGGATGAAAGAAGAGATCGCAAGCGCGCGCACTCATGCTCAGCGGCGGCTTGGGTCGATGCGTCGGTGACGCGGGGATAACAGGCAATTTACGCGGTGGGCCGCGAGCGCGTGCGCGCAAAAGCTTCCAATTTCACACCGCCTTTCGATTTTCGGCGCGGAACGTGGCAGCGCCGCGGTGCTCCCTTGACTTCCATTTGCCCTTGGCATGCTAGTTACATGCTCAACAGGGAGGCAGCGAATGTTCTTCGAAATGCTTGTCGCAGTCGGCGGCTACCGCGTATTCAAAGCCATAAAGCGGCTCAGCCGATCCGGTTCGCGCAGCGCCCATCGCGCAAAACGCTCGTCGGACGATATCGGTGCGGCCGGCGAAGCTCTGGCTCAAGCAAAGCTTCGAACGACCCTCAAATGGCTGTGCGGCGATAATTTTTACCTGCACGAAGGGACGCTACTGATAGAACACGCTCCCGGGACTGCGTTCCCTACCGCAGAGATTGATCACCTCGCGATCACGCCGTTCGGCGTCTTCGTTTTCGAGACGAAGAATTGGTCCGGCCGCATCGCGCCGTCGAATCGACCCGGGACCCTGACACGGACTGCGCCCAACGGTAAGGCGGAAGACCGACGCTCGCCGATCGAGCAGAACCGCAGCAAGATCCGCTTCCTCCGAGAGCAGCTTCCTGCTATGTGGCCGGTCGCTGGCGCGGGTCTATTCGTGTCGCCAGAAGTCGTCCTGCATCCGGAGCTTTCGACCGATCTATTGTCGTTGGCCGACCTTCCACACTGGTTGCGTTCCAAGCGCGCGGCGTACGGCGGCAGGTCAACTGTGGACGTCGCGAAGGCGCGTGCCGCGGTGCTCATGTACGCGGACGATTCTCCTGATGGTTTCATCGCGCACAAGGTTCGGGCCAAGCGTCGATACCGGTAATTACCGAAAGTTTCAAGCGCTGACCCTAGGTAATTGCTTCCATGTAAATTCTTAAAAAACGCTTAAGTGTTGCAACTTTGAACCGTTAATCGTTTGCGAAAGTGCCGAAAAACACCGCCTTTCGCATTCTGAGATCGAAAGACGGGTAAAAAACGGCGTCTTTTACCATCGGACGTTCGCGAAGGCGCCGTTACGATCGCTTACATGTCGAGCGGAAGGAGCGGCAGATGCACCGACGGATTGCACAGGATGAGAGAAGGCAGCGACTGACTGCGGCAAAGGCTCTTGCCCTCTAGTGTGCCTGGGTGTGTACCGGTATGACCCTTTTATCCGCGAGCGAAGCCCTCGCGGCGTTTGATCGCAGCGCACGAGAACGCTGTCACAATCCGGAGAGAAGTTATGGCCACAAACAACGACGATTCTAAGAAACACCTCCAACTGCGAAAGACCGAAGTCCACGATCCGATGGACGACATCTTAGGTGGTGTTGCCCATAGCAGCGCTGACCGATCCAAGATCGAGAAGGTTGCGCGAGAGCTTTTCGGCGCCGGCGAAGATTCCGCGGAACTCGTCCTTCAGATCGTCGAAAACATGATGGCGATCGCCGAAGCGCGAGCGCGGATTTCGACTGACCTTCAGTTGATAGGCGGCCAACTTATCAACACGATGCATCTGATCAAGAACTCGATGATCGCCAAGGCGGGCAACAAAACCAGCACTGTGCGAAAAGCAGCGACGTTGGGCTACAAGTTCTTCGAAGGCGCGCTCAATGTGAAGTACGCGGCAGCGCGCCAGTACATGCGTTGCTACGAAGCCTTCATCGACAACACCGAGGCTATCCGAGTTTTCAACGTCGGCGAACTCGACATCCTGGCGGCCGACCACGTGACCGACGAGCAAGTCGCAACGATTCTCGCCGCAAAGAAGGCCAACGAGCACATGACTCGCGAGGACATCCGCAAGATGCTGGCGACTCTGCAGAAGCAGGAAGAGGCTCTTGCAGACAGGCATGTTCAGGTCGAGAACTACAAAACGCTTCTCGAAGAGAGCAAGACTGCACATCGTGTCGCAGAGGATGAAGCTCGCCGCCTGCAAGATCAGCTGGACGCGACTGCCAAGTTGATTGCTGACAAAGAGGCACAGCTCAAGCGTATGGACAGCTACTACACCGGCCGGCAGGCGGGCCTCGCCAACCTTGAGAAAGATCTTGCAGACAAGGACAAGGAGATCCAAAGGCTGAACGAAGAAAGGAACGCCTTGCTCAATCGGAAGCCGGAGGTCCAGGTCAAGGAAGTGCCGACGGCGCCGGCAGGCTATACCAGCATCTCCGAGTCCTTGGAAAAGCGCAGCGCAGAGTTGAAAGCCATCGAGGAAGAGTTGACCGAGCGGCGCGCAGAGCTGGCCCGGCTGGAGGCGGAAAGGCAAAAAGAGGCGGACGCCATCGAAGCGGCCAACCGCGTTCAGGCGGCGATGCAGGACGCTATGTCCGCATTTGAGATTTTCGCCGGCAAGCTGTCGACGGCTCAAGTGGCGGTTCAAGCGTGCGATGGTCCGGCACAACATGGGCCGTTGATCGAAACGCTTGCGGCAATGATGCGCAAGCACCTCACCGAAATCGAGACGGCACTGCGCAAATAGCGGCACCCAGTAGTGAACAGATAGCGCGGAAGCGAACGGGGTTGCTTCCGCAGTAACTGATGCGAAAACAATAAAGATATGTCGACTAACATCCTTGACCACGTCGAGACCAACATTCCGCTGTCCAAGTATCTTGCCGAGAAGATCCAGCGGACCAACTACCGGCTCACCGCTGTCATGCACAAAGTGCTGGCCCGCTACAGTGACGCAGAAGCATTTTTCGGAGTCTCGTTCGAGAACATGGAAACGTTCAAGGCCCACGCCGCACCCATGGCGAAGCTGATGAACATGCCGTTTCTGGCGCTTTCCCCCGCTCTCCAAGACCCGCGCGACTGGGAAACGTTCGTCGACGGCATCATGTTGTCGCAGACCGTCACAAAGCTTTCGTCGGCCATGCCTTTCGTTGACGACGTTACGGCCCGCGACATCTTCCATAACAACTGTACCTACGTCTCGCTTTTAAAGGACGTCCTGCACCAGAACGTTTTGGCGGCCCCGCTGCTTGGCATATCGTTTGAGCTGGCGGAGTACCTGATGGCTTTGCCGATCGGGCGTCTCGAAGCAGCTATCGGCGGAATTCGCTTCCCTTTATACAGATGGCGCTTTGACGACAACCTGTTCTGGTTCGAATACTCCGCTGGAGACCTGAGTGAGGAGGCAGCGGCGCACTATGTCATGCGCACGTCCCGACTCAAGTCGAGCGCGCTCCCGTACAAGAATCTTTGGTCCGATTTGCGGCTCGACCGAGCCAAGCGGGAGGTCTACGCTCGCTTGATGATGACGCAGGGCTGCCGGGCGTCAACGGCGACCAACTTGTTCGCTCTCAACTCCGCCATCACTCGCAACACCTACCGCCAGATCCATGGCGTCAGCTCGCCTTGCGGCAACAGCGCAAGCTCTTTGACGTGGTATGTCGAGCGACCTGTTCACCGCCTGCAGGCAACCATGCTTGTATGGCTTTACCGATGCGCGCTGAAGAACGGAGCCAATATTCCCGAAGCACTGATCGCATCCAACGACGTACTGGACAAGATGTTCGGCTCTCGCCTCACCGTGTCAGCCGATCGCGCGAACCATCTCACACGTTCTATGGCGACGGATTCGAGGCTTAATCTCGCCCCGTGCAGAACTTGCGGGACCGAGTACATCCTGTCGAACGACGAAGGCAGGATTGAATTGGCCAAGGACTTCGTCTGCCCGGGTTGTGAGTACGACCTGAAGCCGCGTACCGAACCGAGAAGCAAGGGAAAAAAGCGCTCAAAGAGCAAGTGATCATTAGAAAAAGGAGGTGCGCAGAATGTCCCACGAATTTTCGGTCGAGGCCGGTCTAGTCGTTTTTTCCCGGGACGGCCGCGCGCAGTTTGGCTGGCTCGACTTAGAGACGGGCGCGTATTACGCCGAGTGCGACGGACGCTGCATTCCCGACGCAATCGGTGCAATCGAATTTCACTCCGACGTGACGCATTGAGCCATGCAGGACTTCGCTTACCTGTTTTCAGACAGCGCCGCCGCGTGGCTCGAAGGCCGCGGCGACGCGCGATTCCAAAGGTACGAGAGGCACTACCGCGCCGATCGCGCAACGGTGCAGTCGCAGGAGCTGTTCGACCTTGAGCAAAGCAACATTCGCTTCGCGCAAAGATTCGGCTCTGGCAGGCGGCATTTCGCGGCCGTGTCGAAAAGCAAAGCATTCGGCGCGCTCGCGACTTTCGCCATTCTCCTTTGGGGCGGCACCGCACTCCTCTCTTCAGTGAGCGCGACACAGCCCGTCGCGGTCGCTGCAGTGCTCGGCGTCGTTTTCGTCGCCTTGAGGGTGAAGCACTTTCGCGCTCGCGGGCAGACGCGATAGCAAACGGTTGCGATCAAACAACGGTGCAAATTCCGACCCCTTACCGGGTATTACAATGCCTGCGCCGCCGATTGGCCAACGGCAATTTGCCAACGAGGAAAGCGGTTTCGTGGCGGACTTCCGAGTCGCCTTGACTTCGAACACCGCTCGATAAGATGAAAGTAAGCAGATCGCGGGGGCGACTGCAACAACTAGATCGGAAACAACAAATGACGATTCAGAAGAGCTTCAAACTTTCGATGGCCGCGATCGCTGCATCGCTTTTGGTGGCTGCTTGCGGCGGTGGTGGTGGTAGCAGCGATGCATCGCCTGCAGCCCCGGCAAGCGGTGCCAGCACGCCCGCGACTCCAACCAATCCGGCGAACTTGACGACGCCTCAGTACCCGGCCGACAGCTTCCATCTGGCCGCGTTCAACCTGCTCAACCAACATCGCCAGCAATGCGGCTTCCCGGCCCTGCAGGAGAACACGGCGCTCGATCAGGCGACGGCAGCACACGCGCAGTATCTTGCATCGAATAATGTGATTACCGACACCGAAGTCTCGGGCAATCCCGGCTTCACAGGCGCGACTTTCGTTGATCGCGCATCCCATTTCGGCTACACGGCGAACAACGGCTCCATCGGCGTGTCGGGTGGCTATTACACGAACGCGACGTTGACGGAGGTAGATTATGGTCAGCGAGCCGTCTATGAGTTTGAGTCGGGCGTGTACCATATCAGCATTGCGGCCTCGCCTGCGAACACGGTCGGAATCGGTAAGGTCGCAACAACGTACAACGGCTTCCCGCAAGAGCAGTTTTCGTTGCATCTCACGAACTTTCAGCAGGTCACGGCAAACGCTCCCTTGACGTTCCCGTGCCAAGGGACTACCGGCGTTGCCTACACGTCGGCTGGAGAAATCCCGACCCCTCCCGCAACATCCGGAAATTGGGGTACGCCGGTAGCGGTTGCGGGCAACGCGACTGATACGATCGTTATGCAAACGGGCACGATGACGGATGCGTCGGGGCACGTGATCGCCTTGCAGGTTCTCGATTCGGCCAAAGACCCGAACAAGCTTCTGCTGCCGTACCAGGGCGTCGCGTACCCGACCACGCCGTTGTCTCCGAACTCGCAATACACGGTCTCCCTCACGGGTACGATTAACGGTGTCGCGTTCTCGCGTACCTTCAGCTTCACGACCGGCAACATCGTCGGCTAACAAAAGTTGCTTCGCAGAAAACCAAAGCCGCCAGTCGATCTGGCGGCTTTCTTATTGTTTGCAAAGGCTGGAAGAAACGCCCCTGGGGAAAGCTCCGAAAGGCGTTTTGATCCCAACGATCGCCTCAACCGCCCGAGCCAGCGGTGTCGCCATAACCCTGCACATCATAGCCAGTTACGACGCCGCTGCTGTTATTAGCACTGCACATCGCGTACTCGTAGGTGTTCCAGGATGTGTTCCAAGTATTTGTAATATAGGTAGTGTTTGTGCCGTCATTGAAAACTGAGTTCTGCTGGCCCCACCCAGGCCAAAATCCAAGTTGCTGAGTAACGTAGGCTCGGCAGGCTGCCTCGGGGTTCCCTCCCGGTTGTTGGGCGTTCGGTGTGCACACTTGTCCGACCCACGCCGAGCCGTTCCACGACGGCGCAGCCGCTTGGGTGTACCCGCTCTGGCACGCTGGCGGGGGAGGTACATTGCAGGAATAACTCCAAGCTGTCCCTGTCCAGACTGGTCCACTAGCAAAGCCGTATGCGCAATTAGGTTGTGGCGTGGCGCACTGATACCGCACACCAAGTTTCTGCCACGAATACCCCGGATTGCAGCCCGGCGCGCGAGGCACGCCGATTGGATTTTGAACCCACTCTGCACTGGTTCTAAGAGGGGCGGTCAGAATCGCGACAAGCGCCCCTAACACCGCCAGCGAAACCGCTGTTTTTCTTCTCATCGTTTTCCTTACTGATTGGCGTAGGTGCAGCCGACGTCTATCTGAGCTTGCAATCCAAGCTGATCTGGAATGAGACTGTTCGCACCATCCGCTAGCACGTTGTAGATTTGGAGGATCCACTGAGACCCGTTCCAGCCCATCGTGTAACGCGCCCCTGAGATAGGCGGATTACGGTTGGAGTAGTCAGTTGTGATTGATTGCGGAGTGATTCGATACCATGCCGACCCACCTGGTCCACATGCGGGGGGATAGACTCCCCAACCGTTGTACCAACCGCTGTATTGAGCATCGGCAGACTGATTGCTAACGAGGCTGCTAGCTCCGACCCAGTTGCCGAACTTGTTGCAAACGAAAAGCTGGTTATTTCGGATCGTCACGCCGTTCCACGAGCAGTTCGACGCCGCCGAGTTGATGTTTGCGACGGTGGCGTTCACTGTAGTCCCCGTCACCGTGACCGCACTTACCGTACCGTTCGAAGTGACGTTGCCGACGCTGATCGGAGCCGGAGCTGATCCCGAGTAGTTCTGGACATACAGCGTACCTTTGGTACGAACCGCCGCATTCGTGTCGTCGCCATAGTAGATGGTTCCGTTGGCCATCTGCAGGGTGTTACCAGCCGGCAATTTGAGCGTCTTCGCGGTTACATTTCCAGCGTTCTGGATGTCCTGATTATTCGCGTTCATCGTGCCAGTTAGCGGTAGCGCGCCGTCACGCCGGTAATAAGGCGAATTACCGTCCGCACCAAAACCGTTGATCGCAAGCACCATCCCAGCCTTGCTACCTACTGGATTAGGCAATGTCCACCCGCCATGAATCCCGGTGACCGTCGCCGGCGCTCGGTTTGTCGAGTAGCCGAACTGCGCTCCCCCGGCGGCAGCTAGGATACCGGCGCCGGCAATGTCGGCCGTCTTGTCCGTCATGCTGATAAGCGGCAGGCTCGGATAGATTTGCGAGGCGATATGGCAATTGCCCGCTGCGGTCGAGCAGTTGTCGGGTACAACGGCCAACGCGATCTGGTAAGTGCCGCCCCAGAACGGCCCGTTCTTGAACGTGACTTTGTTGTTCGACTGCGCGCTCAGTTGCGCCAGCGTCGGCGCGGCGATGGGCGTTGACGTCGTCTGCGAATACCCCACTGGAATAAGCGATGCGTAGTTGTTGGTGATGTAACTGCCAAGCGCCGAATTGATCGACGCGATGTTCTGCCCTTCGATCTGCAGCAGATTCTGGCGTTTGGCAGCGATGTCTTCCTTGATACCCTGTACCGTCAGCAAGGCCGCGCCGACCAGGACGATCAACATCTCAAGAATGCTTCCCATGTCGGCGGTCCGCGATCAGGTACGGGTGGTCCACAGTCCCATCGACGCCATCGCGCCGTTCGATGCGCATGCAGTGGCGACCGTCTGCGGGTTGAACGTGACCGTCGGCGAGAAGATCGTTGTGCCGTTGACGGTCACCTGCGTGTAGACGGTGATCAGCGCAGCCGCACTCAGGGAGCAGACCGTCGATGTCACCGGATACGTCAGGATCAACGAATCGTTGGCGGTGGTGAGCGTGCCGACAGCCGCCGTCACCGTGCCATTGAACATGCCCTTGACCGCCGACTTGTCCGAGGCGACGCGCGAGCCCGCCGAATCGAAGGCGTGATTCTGCGCGAGCACCGTTAGCGTCTCCGAGGAAAAATCAGCGTCGTTCTGCGTCGCGTTCAGAATTCCGGTGTGAAACATCTGTGCTTCACTCTTGAACTGAGACGAATGAATCAGATCGAGCACATACTTGCCCCCCGCATAGACGGCGAGCGCGAGCAGCGCGGCGCCAGCCATCACCGCGCCTGCCTCGATCATCGACAGCTCGCCCGACTGCTTTTTCGCGCGGGCAATCTTCAGAATGCGCGCCCGGCGTTCTTTGATCGGGTCGACTTGAACTGCTTGCGTGTTTTCGTTGGTCACTTTCTTTTCCTTAATAGCTTGAAGCGGCGGGATTCCCCGATGTAAGGTTGACGGCACCCGTCACGACGTATGAGCCAATGCCGAGGGTCAGAAACAGTGCAGCGGCAAAGCCGAGCAGGATAAAGTGGGTCATTCGGGCGTTACGTTTCACCGCTTCAACGACGCGATCGAGCGACTCGCGGCCTAGACTCTTGATGGCCGCTTCGAACTGGTCGCGGCCCGCCGCGTCGGTGATTGTGTCGACGATCGTGACCGAAAAGATGCCAGTGTCGAGCGCCCTCATTGGCTCATCAGAGCGGGCCGTCAAGCGTCGATCCATGATCTTCAGATGCCAGCGCAGCCACGGATCGGCTGTCTTGAGAAGCCTGTCCAGCGCCGCACGGAGCGTGAGGTTGGAGTCGAACAGGCCCGCGAGCGAAACAATAAGCAGCGCCGCGCGAAGGTCGCGGCGGTTGCGCCAGAGCAGCGGCATGCGGTCGAACTTATCGCGAAGAGGTCCAGACCAACGCTTCAGGCTCGAAAAATAAGCGAGCACAAGGCCGATCATCGCCGTGAGCGTGAGCCACCAGTACTCGTAGCAGAACGTGTCGACGTGATAGAGGAACCGGCCAAGATCGGGCCATTGGTCGAGCGGCCGGACGTCAAGCACCTGCGGGAAAATGACACCGCCAAACAGCATGCAGTACGCGTACATGTAGACCAGCAGCAACGCCGGGTATGCCATCTGCACCGAGGTGGTCGACGACAGCACGCGCTTGGCCTTCGCTGCCATTTCCGCGAGCTCGAAGCCCCGAACGACCGCATCTTGGCGCGAAGACTCGTCCGCGATGTCCAGCAGCGCGTACTCGTCCCCAGGGACGTATGGCTTGATTGCAAGCGCGAAGCTTTCCCCGCGCTGCATGGTCTCGCGGATGCGCGCGAACACACGCCACTCGAGCTTGCCTCGTGAACGGCTGCGCTTCTCGTACGTTTCAAGCCGGTCGAACAGCGTCTCGGTGTTGCGCAGGCCCTTCGCGGCGATATCGAGCCGCGTCTCGCGGTAAAAGTCCTCGCGGACTTTCTGAAACCGCCAGCGCGCGACGACCAACTGCTGCCGCACGGGCAGCATCTTTGCGAACGTGGTGATCATGGAGGATTAGGTTTAGACCATCAAGCCATCGACGCCGGGCATCACGCGGTACTGCGCGAACGACTGCATCGAGCGATTGATGAATTGTGGGTCAATCAAACCGCGCGAAGCCTTGAAAAGAGCATGTTCATAGAGCGTCTTTCCATTCATATCCGCGTTATCGAACCCGGTACGACGCGCGCCGCGCCAAACTGAGCGTGCACCCGCCCAGTCGCGCTCGGCAACACGCTCCAGAAATTCCGGGGTCGGGCGATACAGCTCGGCCGCCAGCGACGGGCGCTTCGTGCCACCTGCCACCTTGCCGTTGCGCGTGAAAAGCCCTTTAAGTCGGCAGTGCTCGCAACCGTCGTAGTTGCGGCACGCCATCGCCGAGGTGTCGAGGCCGAACTTCGTGCGCAGCACTTCGAGGTCGGCCTTGGGCATCACGTCTTCAGCCGGCAGCTTGCAGTGCTCACAAAGCGTCGGGATGAGCTTCTGGTTGCCGACGGCGTTGATAAAGCCTTCCGAGGCGAGCTCGTCGATCGGCAGTTGCAGTCGCCCTCCCGCCATACGCATCACGGCAGCGATGATGTCGCCCGCGTGCAGCGAGAATCGCACCGGGTGACCGGTCAGCGCCAGTTCCGCGACCAGTCCCATCACGACGCGGTCGCGCACTTCGCCGATGGTCAAATCGTCCGGGTCCTGCCGCATCAGCGTTCGAATAACTTCCGCGTACTTGCGGTTCGCTTCATCGTCGGTCTCGTCCGGGCGGCGGATGATCGAGTAGTCCGACAGCCACGGCATCGGATACTCGGACGGTTCGTTCACCGCGAACTGCTTCTTGAGTTCCCGATCCGGCAGCATGTACGAGAGCGCGCGCAGCGTCGTCGTCTTGCCGGAACCGGTCTCGCCGGTGAGCGCCGTGATGCCGCCGCTCACATAGTTGAGCGTTTCGATCAGCTCAAGCTGGCTCTTCTCCAGGCCCATGTCCTTCGGCAGCAGCACCGAATAGTTCTTGAAGTTGCCGTCGAGCAGACGCAGCGTGACGTCATACCCGCCCACCAGCGGAGACGACTGCCAGCGCAGGTTGACGGTGTCCGTCTTGACCACCAACGGAATCATTGCCGACTGGGGCGCGGTCGGCTGGAAGCTGTTGCCCGAGTTCGTGTTGCGCTGAACGAGGTCGCTGTACGCGGCAAACAAGGCGCGACGAACGATGGCCTTCGGCATGCGGCTGAACGTGTACATGTCACCGTTCACGCGAAAACGGACTTCGACCTCGTTGTGAAACTCACGTGGCTCAAAATGGATGTCACTCGCGCCGTATGCGTGTGCGGCCTCAACGATGTCCCGGAAATTGCCGATCGCCCGGCTCGCTTCGCGGACAGTAGAGTTCGCGGAAGCAGCGGCCTTCCCCGAATAGATCGCGGCGATTACGGCATCGGTCGCGATCATTTCCTCGCGCACGAGGATGTCGTTGGCGCCCAGATCCTTGATGAAGGTCGCGTACTGCGCCTTCTCTGAAAATCGCGCGGTGGCCACCGTGATCGCCACACCCGGTTGAAGCTCAACGGCGACGAACTCCTTGCGGGCGGCCGCGGGAATGCGCAGCGCGGCATCGTCGTCCGCGACGGTGAGAATACGCTTGAAGTCCGGAAGGGAATCGGGCGACACAAGTTCCGGCCGCCCTGATGACAGCCCACTGCCCTCAAGCTGTTCTTCGTCGTCCGCTGGCTGTTCTTGCTCTTCCATAGTGGGCGCGGACATGGACTTTTTCTCGTCCAAGGCGATGGGCCGCTGAGACACATCCGGTTGCTTCTCGGACGCACGCGGGTTGGCGCTTGCACCAGCCGCGAGGCGTGTGTCAGAAGGCGCAACGTCCGCCGCAACGTTACGATGCCCAAGGGTCTCCGACGGCGCGGCCATCGGCTGCGGCTCAGGCCGCGCCTCGTAGCTCGGTTGGGCAGCTGCTGGCACCGCTTCGGCCGTTGGCACACCATGCACTAAGTCGCCGCGCTCCCTGGCCGCCATCGCCGCAGACATACTCGCGAAGGTTGGCCGTTCGAAACTGGGCGGGATAAACGGGCGAAATGCCACTTCGTCGTCGGCCGCATGCACCGGAGCTTCGGATCTCTCGGGCACCGCCTGCGCCGGCGAGTGCCAGTCGGCGCCGATCTCTGTGCTCTCGACGTCTTCGATGTCACCCCCCGATAGCGCGCGACCGAGAAATGTGACTTGCGGGTTCACCGCGCGCGTGCTCACCGGCGACGCTTGCTCCGCCGCCATTTCGGAAGTTCTATCTCGCCGTTTCCGCTTTCCGGCAACAGGCTCAGCAGATGCGAATTTCGGCTCCGCGCCCGTGCCAGGCTCAATGAAGCTCGAGCGCGGTGCGCGGAACCGCTTCAGGAAGCCACCGGGCGGAGCATCGGGTGTGCCCTGCTCTTCTTGTGCGAAAAGACCCATTTCTTATTTCCCAAACGGTACGAAGGTGGAAGCCGTCGATGAGACACCCCCCGGTGGAAGCGGCGAGGACAGATCAGTGATCGCCCTGACGGCTGGCGAATCCGGAATCGCGGCGGGCGCGTCGGAGGGCGCAGCGATGGTCTCTGTCCAGTGGCGCTTGCCGTCGACAAGACTGACCGTGAAGCCGTCGATGGAGGCTACCGTCCAGCCATTGAGCAACCGGCTGCCGCGCCGCGCGGTATAGGTCGTGCCTTGATAGTCATACAGCACGTAGGAGCCGGACATGTCGGAGTACGCGCCAACGAAGGTTGCTGGAATGACGCGCTTGAACGGGACACTGGGCTTGTGCTCAGACTTGGGCGCGGCTGGTGGGGCCGCCGTCACCGCCGCGGGCGTCGCGCCGAGCGGCGAGGCAAGGCCAACGCCGTTGCCCGGTCCCGCTGCTCCGCCTTGCCCACTTTGACCACCTTGCGGACCTCGCATTGAGTCGACGAGCTTTGCGCGCGCCAGCTTGTCAATGTCGTCCAACGTGAGATGACTTTCCTGCGAAGCCGCCGCGCCGGCGACGAACATGAGCGCACCGAAGCAGGCGGCCCGTGCTGGCCACTTAGTTGAGAACATAGTATTTACCCTTCGCAGTGAAATGCACCCCGGTACCGTCCTCTTTCAGCTCAACGTCGAGGGTGTCCAGTGCCATGTTGTCGGGCAGGCGCGCGAGCAGCGCGCTTTGCCACTTGTATCCATCGATCTGCCACGTGCCGCGCTGCACGAGCGGCCCCTGCACTTCGCCCGCCGTCGGTTGTCGCGCAATGAGGCGCTCGGCGGGCTTGATATCAACGACATAACCGTGGCTATCGAGCGTGTCCGGCTTGGTCGAAAGCTTTTGCGGATCGGTCTGCAATGCCTTGATGAGTGCCTGCTGAGTCGGCCATGTCTTATGTTGGGCGAGCGCGACACGCTCAGCGACCGTCACTTCAGGCCCACGCGCAGTCAGATGCCAACCGTCCGGATTGAAGACGACCGGTCGCAACGACTCCGGCGCGCGTGCGTCGAATTCCTTGAACGTGCCGCCCTGCCGCTTGTAGGTTGCGATGCAGGGACCCGCGATCGTGCAGGACGCTTTTTGAAACTGCCATCCCGCGACGTTGGTTTCCTGCGCGCCGAAACTAGCCAGCAGCTTCGGTGCGAGTTGGTTCGCGAGCGGAGCAGGCGCGGCAAACGTGCGCATCACTGCGGACTGGTACTCCTGCATGAACGTCGGCGGGGGCGCGGGCGGCGGTGGGGGCGGATTGAGCACGTCAATCAATTGCTTGCCGCCGAAGAACACGGCAGCGAGGATGACGAGCAACGGCACCGTCGTGGGTACCGCCACCGGGACCTTCTTGATTAGCCCGACCTTGCGCGCGACGAGCAGCTCGCGAAGGTCGAACGACTCATCTACCGCGTGCAATTGCGCGCCGTAACCCAGGGTCGCCAGTTCGAGCCCTGCCTTGGCGCACCCGTCCTCGATCTCGTCTCGCCGATCGGCAAGCGCATTAAGTGCTACTTCCTGATCGAGCGAGACAGCGCCGCGCTGCACGAGCACCAAATGCACGCGCTCATCGTTCTGTATGAGAACCAGTACCGCCGGGCGCCGACGAACGCGGTCTAACGACGCGATACGCGCCGCAGCGGAGTACAGCTTGCCGCCCTTGCGATGCGCAGATTCGAGTTCGCAGAACCCGACGATGGTCTCGTCATTCGCCTTGTATTCGGTGTAGTGCGTCGCACCGGACTCCTCGACGTAGTGTCGGCGTTCGGCGCGAGCGCCCTTGGCGGAATAGGCGCGCCAATCCAGCCCGAATACGAGCAGTGCGCCCTTTTCTCCCGGTATGGATTCGAAGTGCATGGGGATGACTACCTCGCGCTCACATCGACGGGACGACGGTCGCCGTCAGCATGATCACCTGGAACGTCCGGCCCTTATTCCATGCGCCCGAGAGACCACCAATGCCGTTGTTGCTGTTACCGTCATAACGATTGCTCACCGCGCCGTACAGCACGACGGTCTGTCCATCGGACAGCGCGATGGTCTGGTCGTCCTTATTGCCGAGGATGTCAGGCAACTGGATCTGCTGCAGCGTGGCGCCTGAACCGGTGCTGATGGTGGTGAACGGACCGTTCAGCTTCGAGCTATCGCTCCAGTACGACAGGATGATCTGGTTGTGATCGTTGACCGACGGCAGGATGTTCACGAAGTCTCCCACAGTGACCGAGCCCGGCTGCAGACCCGGTACGCCCGCGCTGCTGCCGGCGATCGAGCCAACGCTCGGCGTGGTGGCTGCCAAATACCCTTTCGTCTCGAATGATCCGATGGACACCGGCAGGCCGTTCAAAGTCAGCTTCGTCTGAGTGTTGTCCTGTACCGTCTTTCCAAAGGCGTTGAGGCCGCTGATGATCGCGTTGGTGCCTTCCATCGGCGAGCCGGGCTTCAAGACCGACAGGCCTACAGTGCCGCCAATCGCTGTTGCCAACGAGGTAGGCGAAGCCACCGTGATCGAATAGCGCTTCAGACCGTCCGAGATCCGGTTGAACACGATGTCCGCACTGACGCCGGCTTGCGACGAATTGCTCAGATCCACCTGCAGCGTGCGGACGCGCAGCGCGACCTGACGCGTCGAAATCGCGTTCTCGCGCGCGAGCAGCGCGCCCATGCGATCGACGGCTTCCTTGGTGTCGCGAACCATCACCAAGCGGCTTTGTGGATTGACGACCACTTCCCCGAGCGGCGACTTCAGCTTTTCGAGTTCGGACTGGATGATCGCGATCTGGTCAAAGGTGCCATCGCGTCCGGTCGACGTGATCGACGAGAAAGATCCAGTGTTGCCCGACGTGCCGCCAGTAGTGCCGCCGGACGCCTGGTTACCGGTCGACGTATCGGTACCCTTCGACATCGTCGACTTGATGGACACTTTGCCCGGGATCGCCGCGATCGTGAACGTCTTGGTGACGAACCGGCTGATGGAAATGGTGCTGCCATCGAACGTCCAGTCGAGGCCAAGGTTTTCCGTCACGCCACGCAGGTATTCGCCAACCTTGCAGTTACACGCCTGCGCATAGACTGGCTCGACATTCGACTTCGCCAACGCTTGCGGTTGCATCGGGGCACTCTGGCCGTTCCCGCCGTTGGTCTTCGGAATCAGCGCATCGCGGGGAATGAAGACGTCCGGGCTCAGATGCACCGGATAACCGGTAGCGGTGGAGACAAGCGTGGCGATCTTCGACAGCGCAAGATTGCCGGGGAAGACAACTGATTTCTCGCGGAAGATCGCGGGCAATGTGGCTTCATACGCGACTGGCACCAACCGGTCGCCGAGGAACGCGGTCGGGACTTCCTCAACGAGCGACATCGACTCGGGCCCGTTGCCCATCGCGCGCGTGGCTTCCGCGTTGGTGGCGTCGTAGGCGTGGTTCACGTCGGATTGGGACACCGCGCAGCCGGTCAGCGATGCAGCCACGAGCATGGCAATGGCAGATTTGATTTTCGTGAGGCGCATGACGATTACTCTTGGCAGTTGGCTGCGCGTGCGACGACGCGGATTACGTTATTGGTGTGCTTGCAAACCCGCGTGGGCGTGCGCATGTGGTTAGTCGCCTGCATCACTTGCGTGAGCACCGACTTGAAGTCGCCCGAGAACGTCGCGTTGAACTCGAGCGGCAAGTCGTCGTCGATCTTCCAGGCGAGCTGCCAGCCCTGCTGCTGCAGCCAGCGATCGAGCGCATTGCGTAGGTTGATGTCCTGCGGCGTGATCGAGAAAGATAGAACGCTACTAAGCACCGTTGCGCCACCTTGCGACGGCACGACGACCGGGGCGACGTCCATCGAGCCAACCGGCGACGGCGCGGCAGCGCCCGGAAGTGCAACCGGCGCGGGACCACCGACATCGGCCTTGGGCGCGGCCGGAGAGGCAGGCGAAGCGGGAGCGACCGAGGCAGAACGAACGCCAGGAGCAACCGGCGACACCATCGCAACTAAAGCCACAGGGGCTTTAGCGGCGGGTGCCGAGAGGAGTTGCCAGCCATCACCGGGCGGCGGTGCGAGGCGCGATTGATCAGGCTCGGCCGCCGCAAGACCCGGCACAGTCGTGAGCGCGAGACACGCGAACAAGTGAGCCACCATGCGCGCGGTGCGATGCGTTTGAAGAGAATAAGTAGGCGTCATGTTGGTCAGTTCGCGCGTTGCAGGCGGCGGTAAATGTTGTTGGCGTAGATGAGTTGCTTATTTGACGAGACTGCGTTGTAGGCACCGACCGCTTTCCATGTCGGACCGAACTGCTTGATGTTGGAAGCCAGGATCCATGTCCCCACATAAGCGTTCACGCAGGCGTCGAACAGGTGTTGCCGAGTGATGCCGAAGCGACCCAGTTTTGGAAGCCAGGATGAGTTGATTTGCATCAAGCCAATGTCCTCGCTTCCATCGGTATTGCGATTCGTCACATACGGGCGCATACCCGACTCTTGCTGCGCGATTGCGCGTACTACCTGGACGCTCACGCGGTGATAGCGCGCGGCATCGTCAAGACAATCGGCATAGGCATGGAACGGAACGGTTGCAATGAGCAGCGTCGAGACTTGAAGCAATCGGTTCATGACGCGGGCCGATCGAAGAAGCGCACATCGTGCTTGCGCAGCACGTTGACGACGTTGCCGTCCGCGTTGACGATGAACTGCTCGGCGGTGCCGTTGAACTTGTAGTAGCGGCCCTTCTGCTCGCCCGACCCCATGTGCGCCACGTCGGCGACCGTCACCTTGCCGACGGTGTCGGCAAACTTGAAGAACGTCGAGCCGTTTTCGTCGAACACGCTTTGAAGCGCAGCCTTATTCGCGGCGTCGAACTCATAGACGGCTCCCGCGACGCGGGCGACTTCGACCTTGTCGGTCTCGCTGGAGATCGTGAAGCGCTCCGCGCGATTGAACGTCACCACGGCCGTCGCGTCGTCCCACTTCGGACGCAGCGACTTGCCGTCTTGCCCCGTCACCTTCAATTCCGCAGCAGGCTTCGCCGAGAACTTGATCTGGATATGGCTGTCGTCGCCATCGCGGATCGCCAGTGCTCCGAACTTGGCAGCAAGCACGGACCCAGATGCTGCCGGCGCGTCAGCAGCGACCCTCTTCGCGATGTCTGCGATGGGGTCTGTCCCAGAAGCTGCGCTCGACACGGCCACCGGAGTAGCAGCCGCCGAAGCAGCAGCGACCTGCGACACCGGCGCGACGTAGTTCACCGCCACTGACTGCGGAGCCGAGCGGCGAAGTGTTACATGGTGAGAGTTGAAGTCGACGTCGGCGTACAGGTCGGAGGCAGCCACTAGGCGATCGAGCGACTGCATCCAGTTCTCGCCATCGCGCGTGCCGAAGCTCGTCGAGGCCGTCAGATCGATGTCCTTCTGTGCCGATCCCGTCCAGCCCTGCGGCACCAGCGCTTTGACCAGTTGTGCAAGCGGCAGCGTGGCGTTCAAAGACCGGGTACTTTCGAGGCTGCTGCGCGGTCCGATCAACGCAAGGCGGCCAGAGAAGCCGGAAAAACCGGAGGGCGTGTCGCTGCGCGCCTTATCGCCGATGAAGCGGTTCGCCTTTTTCCAATACGCGGTGGCACTCGAGCCGCCCGCCGAGTAACGGATCACCTCGGGCGTACCCGGCACAACGATGTACGGTCCTTGACTATGTCCACCGTCCACGCGTAACGACTGACCGGCACGCGGCTGGAAATAGGTGTCGCTGCCGTCGTTGAAGACGAGTGCCGGTCGCTCAAGCACATTGCCCGCGATCTCATAGTCAAAGTCGAGCGGGTCCGTGCCAGCAGCCGCCGCGTTAAGCGTGACCGCGGCCAGCGCGAGAGTGAGAAGAGAGAGCGTGTGCTTCATAGACCGCGTTCGATTTGAGAGAGGTGCTTCACGAAGCGCGCGAGGTATTCGCGGCCCGGTGCGGGATTGGCGCTGTGGTAGTACGCGACGGCCTTTACGGCGGAGTGCGTGAGGCGGTAGTTCTCGTTGAGGATGTCTTCGGCGACACGGATGTTTGTCGCGGGCGCAAGAGCATCCCAAGCGTTCGTGAAGCGCTTACTGTGGTATCCCCAGTTGATCTGCATGATGCCGACGTCGAAGTTCGACCGGCCGTTGCTAATCAGATAGCGGACCGCGCGATAGGCGTCGTCGCGAGTGCGAAAGAAGAAGCCGCGACCGGCGACATTCAACGTCCAAGGCCATGCGCGACCGTTGTATGCCGACTCATTAAGCGCGATGCCAGCCAGAATTTTCGGATCGACCGATGTGTGCATCGCGTCGAACGGCGCCTGCGCGGATGCGCACGACCAGCCGCCTCGGCGCTCGGTGATGCTCGCTTGAGCGTCATCGGTAAGGGTCGCGGGGCGCAGCCAGCCCGCCTTCACGAACAGGCTTTCGAGGCTGACAAGCGATCCGTCGATATTGATTGCAACACCACCAGCCGTGGCCTCGACCGTTTGGCCCTCAAATCGGTTAGCCCATGCCAAAAATGGATTGAGTCCACATGCGTAGACCGGTTCGCCGGGCAGTTCAACGATCGCGCGCTTCATGCCGTCGTCGAGCACGATCCGCGTCGGGCTGATGATCGAATCGATGGTCGCCGCGTGTGCGCTAAGCGCCATCGCAGACAGGCAAGCAGCCGCCAACGCCTTAGTCATGGTATGGCTCCATGACGATGTCCTGCGTCACCTGCACCAGGAACTTCTGGCCCGGCTCAACGGTGATGGTCGGCGGTATATTCTGGTTGCGCTGCATGACGGTCTGAGCTGTCGCCGCCGCCACCTGTCCCGCCGTGTCACCATAAGTAGTGACGCCGTTCGGCGTCGCGGTCGTCGCGGTCTGAGAGCTGCTGTCGAACGCCTTCAGCAAAATCGCCGTGATGAAGCCCGCGCCGAAGATTTTCAGGAAGTGGTTGTTCACATCGCCCGAGAACCCGGCGTAGCCGTTCTGGTCGGCACCTTGCATACCGTTGAGCGGCACGCTCTTGCCGTTGGGCAGACGCAGACTCGTCGAAGCAACGAGCAAGCGCTCTTGCCCCACTTTGACGTCCGCGCTGTACATGCCATTGATGAACGCGCCCTTCGGAATCATCAAGCAGTCGCCGCGCAGGCTGTCATACACATCTTCGTCCACCATCAACGCCACGCGACCCGGCTTGTCCGAGTTCAGCCCCTCAACCGTCTTGACGTGGATAACGTGCGGCGGCGTCAACGTGCAGCCCGTCGACCAGCCATTGAAGGTTGTCCGTTCGATGCCGCCGCGCGAACCCGCATCGCGGAGGAAGGCGCGGTCGCGATCTTCGGGTGCCTGGCCCTGCTTCGCCAAGGCGATCGCCATCGCATCGGGAGTGTTGGCTCCCGCAGCGTTCCGAGCAGCTCGTACCTCGTCCAACGAAGGGACGCCAGCGGGGAGTACGCCAGTCGCCGAGTTCGCCGAACGCGATGCGCCTGCCTGTTTGAAGATGGAGGACGTATAGATCGCGTCTTGCGCCGCTTGGCGGGAAAGCTCGCGCGTGTCCGTGCCCGAGCCTGCGACCTCTTCCTTGAAGTCCGCACCGGTCAGCATCGGTTTGACGGCGGGCTTCGGAGCCGCTGCTTCAGACGCTGCGCGAGCGGCAGCCTCCGACGCCGCTGCGTCGCGCTGCTGACGGATCATCTGGTCGATGTCGTTGTTGTTCGCAGCAGCCGGCGTCTCCGTACTCGACTTAAGCGCCGTCGCTTTCTTGATGCGAGCTTCTTCGTCGGCCTTGTTCGTCGCCTGAAGCTGATAGTAGAAGCCGAGGCCGCCGATCACGACCGCAGCCAGAATGCCGATGCTCATGATCGCATTGCGGGGCGTCTTGCCTTTGACGAGTGCTTCTTGCTCCGCGCTGGGTGTAGCCGAGTCCGGTTTCTTCGCCACGATCAAAACACCCCGAACAGGCGGCGGCGGCCGCGGGTCACCGTGACTTCGTCCTTGCCGGAACGCAGGACGATCTCGTCGGCCAGACGCTGCAGGACGAGGAAGTCTCCGCGGCGGATGAAGTTCGCGACGACGCGATCGCCGTGGTCCAGAATGAACGGAACCGGCCACTCCTGAGCCTTGGTGGGCATGCGCATCCAGACGGCGTGGCCGTCATCGAAGACTGTCTCCGGCGTGAACTCGGCGCGGCCATCGACGCTGTAGTCCCAGTTCAGCTTGTCCGGCGCAACACCGATGCTTCCCGAATCGACACCGCCGCGACCGCCAGTCGCCGTCGCGTCATCGCGTGCGCTGACGCGGGCCATTGGCGCGCGCGGGTATTGGAAGCGCACCGTTTGATAGAACATCCCGCCCGCCGGTGACGCGATAAGCGTGAAGTCGTACTCGCGCAGATTAGTCGTCAGATGCAGCGTGTTGACTAGATCGGCCTTGTGCGGCTTGATGAACACATGGTTCATCTTGTCGTCGTCGATCTCCCACTGGACGCTGTCGCCCATCGCGGGGTCAGCAATCAGCTTCTCGCCCTTTTCCAGTTCGATCGTCGTCAGCTTGAGCGGTGCGGTCAGCACGCGGTAGATCTGGTCGCGGCTGTACGGGAAGACGCCGATGCGCGCATCGCCCGGCATCGTCAAAGGATCAGCGCCGCCGTTGAACGGATTGATCGGGCTCATCGGGTCGCCTGCGACCATCGCGGCATTGAACGCCGAGTCGCTCGCGGCTTTCTTGGCCATAGCCGGTTGAGCAAGGAGCGCTGCGCACGCGGCGAGGACGCACATGCCGATGACCGGTTGTTTGTTGAGAATGGTTGCGGTCATGCTTATGCGGTCCGCTCGAGGCGGAAAAACGGAATGAAGATGCCGAAGGGGTTCGTCGTCAACGCCTGTTCAGCAGTCGGCGCGACAATTTGATAGCGCAACGTGAGTGCGTACGACTTCACGTCCGGCTTGCCGGTCGCGCCAGCCTGCGAGGTGGTCGTCGTGAACTCAACGAGAACCGTCGAGTCTTCGAGCAACGCGATGTTGCGCACGTCGACTTCACGAATCAGCTTCGGGTTGGCAGTTATCTGCTGGAACGGAGTGTCGGCCTTCAGCCAGTCGCGGAACTGACCGGCTGCCGCGCCGATCATTTGCGCCTTCACCGAATTAATGTTGGCAGTCATGCGCGAAGTCTCGAGCCGGTCCGACAGCACCGGCTCGATCGTGAACCAGCGAATCGCCATTTCCTTGACCGTCGTGCGCACCGCTTGCGAGTCGGGCTTGTAGGCGACGAGCTCCGTCACGATCGGGTGCCCGCCGGTATCGGCAGAGACACCGACGACGCGAGTGACCGAAGGCGGAGGCTGCCGCGTCCAGACAGCGCCGGCCGCAACGACAGCCAGGCCGAACGAAATCAGCATCCAGCGATTAGCTTCGAGCTTAAGCCGTGTGCTCGTCTCGAAAATTACCTTGCTTGGATCTTCTTCGGCGTATGAGCCGGGGGCCGTGGACAGCGCGACCCGACGCTTGTTCTTGAAAAGACGCATGGCAACCCTTTGGAATGGTCACCATTGAAACAGCGTGCGCGTGCTATTTTTCTCCGAAAGACAGTGAGTTTTGTGCGTCATTGCACTGCACGCTTTCCGCGAGAGAACCTACTCGACTCGTCGTTACGGTAACGCTATCCGGATAGCGGCCGTTTCCGGGAATGAAGCATAAAAACGTGTAGCTTTTGGGTTCTCCCAGCCGCCAAATTTGGTGTATCGCGCAGGACGCTCAGCAGCAAGCGTGTGCCAATTAACAGGGGGGGGGATAACTTGGCACACCGTCTGGGCGAAGGTTTTCTCCTAATACTCAAGGACTTACTGAACTGCGCGCACCTTCGCAACGCTATCCGGATAGCGTTGCCTGACCATTGCCGCATGCAAGGCACCGATTATCGGCAAAGTGTTTTGACTTTCAGCGACTCTCGAAGGGTCGCTAAGAGGCTTCTCGCATGGGCGTCCCTAAACCGGTCCACGAGGGGTCTCAGTTGGCGGCCGCCGCTTTGCGCTGAGGTCGCGCGGCACCCGGCGCATCCTGCCGCCCACTATCGCGGCAACGAACACCGACGCATGTCCATATGGTGTCGAGGCCTTAACGCCGTCGGGGGTCCTCTCGGACCAGGACGCCCTCTTCGACGGTCCACAGGGCACCGTCTGCCGACTCGAAGGTGCTTCCCACATAGGCGCGCAATTGGTCTTCACGCTCCTCCAGTGCCCTTCGACGTTCGGCAACTTCCGACACTTGCTGTGCTTGCTCGTCGCATCGTTTGGCGAGGTACGCATAGTCGATTGGCCGTTGTAACAACGCTCGGATGTACGCGATAGCGTTCGTCAGCCTGAGAAGCTAGTTGCTTCGCGGCGTGGCTGACGACGTCAGAAAGCCTGTGTCACCGGATGTTCGTCGAAGTCGTCCCGCTACTGCATAAAATCGGCACGTTTCCTGACAAATTTTTTCCCGACGGGCCCAAGGATGTGACGTCGGGCACGACGAAAGCGGGACACTCTCTGGATAGCGTCTCCATCGTCCGCGGACTTGTTGTAGCCTTTGTCTGAGCGAACCAGAGACTTCCTGTCCCCGCGCGTGCGTCAAGGGAGGCTGAGGCGAAATCGACAATCTGCGCGAGCGTACGTGGCGCGAGTCGCAGCCCCGAAACAAAACTTAAGGTCCGCATGAACTGGCGTAAGCTCGTCTGGTACGCATGGCCTACGTATGTGGGACACGGCGACCGGCCCGGATGTACTTATCCACAATGGTCTACGGCCACGGTTGTAGGCCAAAGCACATAAACGTGGGCCTTTGTGACCAAGAATGTAGGCCATTGCAGACCACAGATGTAGGCTTTGGGGGTTATGGCCCGCGGATATGGTGACTTAGGTCACCACGGACGTAGGCCAATAGTTTAAAAAAGCGAGTAGGCTCAATAACTTAAAACAAGTTAACGATTTGATTGGAGTTTGTTAACTAAGATTCGAGTCGACCATCAAATGCGTATGAAAAAAAAACCGCATGTTCCTAGTGATACCAGAACTGTAGGCCATACCCCTCGGCACCACATACTTGTAGTCCATTGACCACCGTATTGCGGGTCTTCTGCCCAACCGTCCCTGCTTGGCAGGTCTGCTGGGATCACGCGGACACCACATGCGGTTGCGAGCTCAGTTCGTTTGCCTTGCGCCAAGACCGCGTGGGCGCTTGGTCCAGCCCGAACGGCATTCCCTGGCAGCGCATCGTCGGTCCGGGCATTCATAAGGTGTTGATTCCCGGGATTTTTTTTCAGTGCCAGCAGCTCGCCAACACATCAATGGCCGTAAAGGACCCCGCGAATGGCCTACGTTTCCGGTGCAACTGTTCAGCGAAGCGTGGCATGGCCTACATCTATGGGCAACTCCGGTTTGCGCTGGCTGAATGGCCTACATTTATGGTGTTAGCTCGGTCGCGGTGCGGCCTACGGCTATCGGCAATCGCGCTCGCGGGATGGCCGAGCTTTGTTGGCAAGACGCTCGGCCTTATGGCCTACATTTATGCGGAAGTCCAAGTGCCTGTTTTGGTGGCCTGCCCAGCGCAGCGGCTATGCGTGCCCCGTAGAATGGCCTACGTTTCTGGGGTAACGGCACTCCGAACCCGTTCTCTGGCCTACGTTTCCGCGCCGAGAGCACCGTTGCAATGGTATGGCCTACGTTTCTGGCGCCGATTATTCGTCGAAGCAAGACGTTAAATTCGCCGAGTTTGAGCCATAAACGTAGGCCATCCGAGGCTTTGGCGTTCTCGTCAATGGCCTGAGGGAGGCGAACGGCAAGCGCGTGCGAAACACGCTTGCCGAGGCGGCCTATGGCCTACAGATATGGTTTGACGCGTAGTCCATTATGTCCGATAGTCGCGTCTACCTGTCTTCAACACGAACCACTC